>JAGYMV010000192.1 GCA_018400355.1 Wenzhouxiangella sp. | reverse complement strand
TTTGTTATCGCAGGTGGTGGGTCTGGGTTTGACCAGAAACCCCGAAAAAACGTTGGCGTTTATCCGAGCACGCTCCGAAGAGCTTGAACGACAAGTGGCGTTGTTGGCACAAAAATCCCAACGCATTGAAGAGGCGCTCCAAGATTATGGTCGCGTGTCGCGCCCGGACGGCAGCGGCGGGCGGACCAACATGCGATCCAATGCCACGGGCGATGTATTCTTAGACCGCTTGGTGTCTTTGGGTGTGGAAAGTGGCGACTTGGAGTTTCGGCAAACACTGACGCGAGAGCGCCTGGCGCTTGATCTTGAAGCCACCGCTGTGCGGTCTGAGTTAAGACGTCTGCAAAGTCTGTCTGAGAGCGTCTCAACGCTGAATGTCGGAGGCGGAGGCGAGGAAGATGACGCCTTGATCGCTTCGGTCTCTCAGGCGTTCGATGACATCATCGAAGAAACACGCAGCATGTTTGATGCCGTCTCTGGCATTGCTGAGCAAATGGACGTGTTGCAATTGGGTGGCGATGCGGCTTTGTATCGCCTCAACCACCTATCCACCGAGCCGGTGGCCTTGTCTCGTCTGTTCAACCACGGGACGGTTTATTGGTTTTGGGTGTTGACGGTGGTCTTGGGCTTGCTGGTCTTGGCGTGGGTGGTCCTTCGAGAAATGTTTGACATCATCCAGCATCGCCGAGTGATTTAATCTCCCCAGGGCTCGTGTTTGACACCATCGGCTCTGTGATAAAATGCCTGCACCGTTAAATGGGCCCGCATCAGATGGCAGCTGGGCTTCATTGATCACGCCTTTTTAAGGACGACTATGAGCGTACAACAACAAAATTCTCCTGAATCGTATCGCCCCGACGACGAAATCGATCTTCGCGAGTTGGTTCGGGCCATCTGGGATACACGGGTGCCTGTGTTGTTGTCGGTACTCGGCTTTGCCGTTCTATTTTGGTTGGGTGTCATGGCCTTGGGGGCGCGTTCAGGGTTGCTTTACAGCTGGGATGCCGAGATTCAGTTCACATTCAATGGGGTCAGTGACGGACAGTATCCCGATGAGACGCCGTTCACGCCCAATGATTTGCTCTCGCCTGTGATCGTTCAGCGCGTGTATGAGCAAAACGACCTCGAAAGCCAGGGGCTGAGTTTGTCCGATTTTTCTAATGCGCTCTCAATCAGTGCGCACGCGCCAACGCGCCAGTTCATCGTTCAACGTTTTCGCCAAGAGCTCCAACGCGGTGGCTCCAGCAGCACCGAGATCAATCAGATTGAGCAGCGTTTTGCGCAAGCCCTGGAGCGTGCCAGCCGGTCTTATGCCATTCTCACCTTGGATTTGAGAGATGGCTTGATGCCCACCACTTCAGTACTCAATGACCAAATGGTCCGTAAGGTATTGTTGGACATCCCCAGAGTTTGGGCCAAGTACATGACCGAAGAGGCGGGCGTTTTTGCCAAAGACCTTCGCCTCTACAGCGCTCAAGCCATTGAGGGCTCGGTGCTTGGAATCATGGATGAGATTGTCACGGCCGACATCATCAAAAGCAAATTCTTGCTCCTGAGAAGCAATATTGCAGCGATTAAAGCGCTCTATAACTCGGGCACCGTGCGTGATCCGGAAACGGGTTTGCTGCTGGGTGATATTGAAGCGCAAACCAACTGGCTAGAGAACTTTGTTCTTGAAGAGGCCCGAGCAACGTTGGTGGGTGGCGCGGTGTCGTCAAACCCAGATGCCACCATGCGCTTTTTTAGAGGACGAATTGAACAACTCAGCCGCCAGCGCGATTTGTTGTTGCAGCGTGCTGAGCGTGTGGGGGAAGCGTTACAGAGCTACAACCAAGGCAATGGTGACGGCGCCTCAGGCGGTGGCAACAGCATGGTTGGGTCTTTGGGTTTGCCCGAAGATTTGCGCGGTGGCACCACCATCCCTCAGTTTGGTAGCGATTTTTTAGACCGATTGGTGGAGCTTGGGGGTGATTCGGGAGATGTGCTGTTTCGACAAGAATTGACCCGAGA
>JAGYMV010000191.1 GCA_018400355.1 Wenzhouxiangella sp. | reverse complement strand
ACCACGCCGGTGGCATCTTGGGTGGCATCTCCACCGGCCAGCCGATCGAGGTGGCCGTGGCCTTTAAGCCGACCTCGTCTTTGCGCTTGGCAGGCCAGACTGTGGATGCCCAAGGTCTGGCCACGGAAGTCATCACCACCGGCCGTCACGATCCCTGTGTGGGCATCCGCGCCATCCCCATCGTTGAGGCCATGATGGCCTTGGTGTTGATGGACCACCTGTTGCTCCACCGCGCTCAGTGTGGTGATGTGCCCGCCCAGACCCCTAGAATTCCGACATGAGCCACACCCATGAGATCACCATCGCCGTGGTGGGAGCGACCGGCGCCGTCGGTGAGGTGGCTTTAGAGCTCATCGCCGAGCGATGGGGTCGGCGGGCCAAGGTGCACGCCTTGGCCAGTGAGCAATCGGTGGGGCGTGAAGTGAGTTATGGGCGCCAATCATTGGTGGTGGATGATTTGGCCGAGTTTGATTTTAAAGGGTGTGACTACGCCATTTTTTCGGCAGGCTCGGAAGTCTCCAAAGTGCACGCACCACGCGCTGTCCAAGCAGGGGCCATCGTGATCGATAACACCTCATACTTTCGCCAAGACGAGGAAATTCCTTTGGTGGTGCCTGAGGTCAACGGTGGGGTACTGGCCGATTTTCGCGAAGGCATCATTGCCAATCCCAATTGCTCAACCATCCAAATGGTGACGGCATTGGCGCCCATCCATCGAGCTTATGGCATTGACTCGATCGTGGTGGCCACGTATCAATCGGTCTCTGGTGCAGGCAAAGCGGCGATGGAAGAGTTGGGGCGACAAGCCATGGGCCGTTTCAATTTTCAAGAACCCACCCCAAGCGTTTTCAAACAGCCCATTGGTTTTAATGTCATTCCTTTAATCGATGAGCTAGAAGACAACGGCTTTTCCAAAGAAGAAATGAAGATGGTCAATGAGACCCGTCGTTTGTTCGATGATGAGACGATCTCGATTCATGCCACCGCGGTTCGTGTGCCGGTTTTCACCGGTCACGCGGAGGCTGTGTTTGTGCAAACCCATCGACCCATTGAATGGCCAGGGGTCAAAGCGTTGATTGCCCAAGCCGACGGGGTGTGTTTGTGCCCTGATGATGAAATGGCCACGCCACTGACCCACGCCGTGGACCAAGACCCTGTGTGGGTGAGTCGCGTTCGCCCAGCCTTGGGCCAAGACAATGCCATGCATTTGTGGGTGGTGGCAGACAATTTAAGAAAAGGCGCGGCGTTGAATGCCGTCCAAATCCTGGCCTTGTTGGTCGACGCACGGCTTGCATCGGATGCAACGCTTCATTAAGTCCATTGGGTGGCTATTGATCAGTGGTGTCTGTTTGGCTCTGACACCGTGGGCGCTGGCCGAACAACCCGTCAAAATTGAGCCAGTTGGTGAGAGTGCCTGGCGGCTGACCACCACCCTGATGGGCCCAGCCGACCGCATCGATTGGGCCGCCGAAGACGCCATGTCTGGTTCTTTCCAAGTCGACCGACCCGCACTCGAGTGGACCAACCACCCAGGCTATGTCGAGATTCGATGGGTGGTCAGATCCGAGGCGCCACTCGAGCCCATGACTGGATCGCTGATCCGTTCGTTCGAAGACCAGACCGAGGCCGTTCGGGTCAACATCGATCCGGCCTTGGATGTAATGGGCCCCATTCAATCGGGCATGACGCTTTGGGGTATCGCCAATGGGTGGCTCGATGGCTGGGATGAGGTGGCCATCCATGTGGGTGAGAGTGGCGACGGTCAGCGCCCACGACCGACCATGCCCGAGTGGATGGACCAAATCATGCAAGCCAACCCGCAGGCTTTTGAGACCAATGAGGCCAGCAGTCTGATGCGAGGCGCCATGTTGCGCCATCCAATCGAGAGAAGGCTGACCACACCCACCCAGCCGGTCGAGTCGGTGCCTGAACAGGCCGATCAGACAGCGGTGATGGAGAGCGAATTGAGTCAACCCTCAGCCAGCGCGCCTTTTTTGAATGATTCGCTCGAG
>JAGYMV010000190.1 GCA_018400355.1 Wenzhouxiangella sp. | reverse complement strand
GCATGGGCAACGGGCTGGCCACAGGCTAAGGCGTCCTTTAAGCGGTTGGCTCGTCGCCAGTGGACTCAGGGGCTTTGTTGGCTGTGACTTCGCTGAGGCGGCGTTCTTCATGCAACAACAACACCGCCACTTTGACAAACTCCACCAGCTCCACAAAGGCCTCTTCTTCGGCCTCGAGATCGTCTGTGTGGCCGTCATTGGACTCATTGGCCTCGCTGCTGGCACGCGCAATCTCACTCAACAGCGCCAACACCTCAGTGGCTTGCTCGTCTCTGACCACAGCCCCCGAGGCGCCAAACCCCGCCAAGAATCCGCCGCACCAGTGCGCCAAGCCCTCGGTTCGCTGAGCCAAGGGCTGGTCCATGGACGGCACCAAAGCCTCGAAGGTCATCTCAGCCGATTGCAGGTGTTTTTGCGTGTCTTCCAGCGCCGCTTCCAGATGCTCGCGGTGAGTCGCTTGCGGGTCGGCTGGGTCATCGATGTCGTGTTCAACGTCTAGATTGAGGCCGGCCCAGTGCACCCAGAGCCGATCGACATCCAAGTTGGGCTGACCGGCAATCAAGCCGGTGATGAGGCCATGGCTTTCTGAAACGCCTGTGGCATCGGGGCTTGAGGCCAGTGCCAGGGCCCAGCGCAATTGATCGGTGGAGGATTCGCTCATATCGAGTAGAAGTTTAGCACCCAAGCGCTTGTCGTGAGCGTCCCATAGGCTCTATGATAGAAGGTTCTGGGGGATCAACGCCCCTGACGAGAGAAAACGACTGAGAGTGAGTCTGAGTTAAAGTCCAGTTTGATTGAGAGTGAGTCTATGAGCAGCCACGCCACCGAACACGCAGCCGATGCCATCGGCTCTGCCGACAAGACAGCCAGTGAGCTGGAGCGCATTGCCAAGCACTTGGTTGAGCTAAAATCTCGCCTCGAGGCCTTAGAGCAAGAAAACAAGCTCTTGCATGACCGCCAAGACGCGTTGGTCGCCGAACGCGCTGCCTTGGTGGAGCGAAACGAAGAAGCCCGCTCACGCGTTGAGGGGATGATTGAGAGATTAAAAGCGCTTGAACTGGCGGGGATCGGTTGATGGCCAATACAAACAAAGAACCGGTCACCGTTCGCATCTTAGACCGCGAGTATCGGGTCATGTGCAGCGATGATGAGCGCCGTGCGTTGGTGGAGGCGGCTTTGAGTTTGGATGAGCAAATGCGCGGCATCCGCGACTCTGGCAAAGTCACCTCGCTGGAAAAAATTGCGGTCATGTGCGCCTTAAATTTGGCCGCTGAAAACCGGCAATTGAAAGAACAACGCCACCAGTATTCTGAGCAAGTCGACCGTCGCATCGCACAAATGGCGGCTTCACTTGATCCCATCTCATGAAGGGACTAGACTGAGGACATAGACGTTCTCTGCGGTGTTTGCCAGCGGGAATGTAATATGCCTTGTCCCTATTGATTGACCTCGGGACGGCGGATTTGGTTGTGGTGTGCACATTCGCCACTGGCGAATCGCCTAAAGCATCCAAGAGCCGACCCACTTGAACCCAGTGGTTCAAGGTCACTGCCCCGCAGCGGCACAGGTGGAGGACGTCTTTTCTTATTTTTCTATCGCTTGGCTTTCGATGGCCAGCAAGATCGGTGCGTTGTTTGAGCGATGGATCTTTGAGCGATGGATTCTTGAGTGATAGATCCTTGAGCCAATGCGTCTTCATCCATCAACAGACAACGGCCCGTCGGTGATTTTGTGATGTCGAACCCCAATCCACCACGCTCTCTCAAAGCCCAGTTGCGACAACACCTCTTGGCGCAGCGTCGCGCCCTGACACCCCAACGCCGTCGGTCCTTGGACGCGCTCATTTGCGGCCAGGTATTACAAACCCTCACAGAAACCACCCACCCCAATCAGGCAGTGGCCATGTTCGAAGCCCATGGGGGTGAGCCTGATCTTCGGCCTGTGATGCAGGCACTGTTGGATTCTGGACGCGAGGTGTATTTGCCGGTCTTGGCCGATCAAGCCTTGAGGTTTCACCG
>JAGYMV010000019.1 GCA_018400355.1 Wenzhouxiangella sp. | reverse complement strand
GATGCTGAGTCTTAAGCGCCATGGGTTTTCAGACGCCCGGCTGGCCGAGCTGCTTGAAGTGTGCGAGGCAGACATTGCACAATTCAGAGCCAAGCACGACTTATATCCTGTCTACCGACGCGTTGATACCTGTGCGGCGGAATTCGAGACCACCACCGCTTATATGTATTCGACCTGGGGTGAGGCCTGTGAAGCCAACCCCAGCGATCGAAAAAAGATTGTGGTCTTGGGTGGCGGCCCAAATCGGATTGGGCAAGGCATCGAGTTTGACTATTGTTGTGTGCATGCCGCGATGGCGATGCGCGAGCTCGGTTATGAGACCATCATGGTCAACTGCAATCCAGAGACCGTCTCAACCGATTACGACACCTCCGATCGCTTGTATTTTGAGCCGTTGACGCTGGAGAGTGTGCTTTCTATTCTCAAAGTTGAAAAGCCAGAAGGTGTGATCATCCAGTTCGGTGGTCAAACGCCACTCAAGCTGGCCAGAGCGCTCGAGGCGCATGGTGCGCCCATTGTTGGCACCACACCTGATTGCATCGATTTGGCCGAGGACCGTGAGCGGTTCCAGGCGCTGCTCGATCAATTGAAATTGAGGCAACCGCCAAACCGAGTGGCGCGGACCAATGAACAAGCCCTGGTGTTGGCCAGGGAAATTGGTTACCCACTGGTGGTTCGCCCATCGTATGTGCTTGGTGGCCGAGCGATGGACATTGTTCATGACGAATCAGAGCTCGATCGTTACATGACTGAGGCGGTGAAGGTGTCCAATGATTCTCCTGTGCTGTTGGATCGGTTCTTGGATCACGCCATAGAGGTCGATGTGGATGCCATTTGCGATGGCTCGCGGGTGATCATCGGTGGAATCATGGAGCACATTGAAGAGGCTGGTGTTCACTCAGGTGACTCCTCTTGCAGTCTGCCGGTCTTTTCTTTAGAGCCTCATATTGTCGAGGCAATTGCCGAACAAACTCGGCAGATGGCATTGGCTTTGCAGGTGGTCGGGCTGATGAATGTGCAATTTGCTGTGCGGGGTGAGGACATTTTTGTGCTTGAGGTCAATCCGCGGGCATCGAGGACCGTGCCCTTTGTGGCCAAAGCCACCGGCACACCCATTGCTAAGATCGCTGCGCGTTGCATGGTCGGCAATACGCTTGATGAGCAGGGCATTGTGGCCGATCTAAAGACCCGTTTTTATGCCATCAAAGAGCCGGTTTATCCTTTCATTAAGTTTCAAGGCGTGGATCCCATTTTGGGCCCTGAAATGCGTTCGACCGGCGAGGTGATGGGTGTGGGTTTGACCTTTGGTGCAGCTGTGGCGCGTGGTCAGAAGGGTGCAGGCATCAATGCAGCGGCAAGCGGTCGGGCTTTTTTGAGTGTGCGCGATGCAGACAAAGACAGATTGCTGCCCATTGCCCGTGAGTTGGTTGAGCGAGGATTTAGCTTGGTGGCAACAGAGGGCACCCACCAGATTCTCCAAGCGGCTGGCATCGCGTGTGACTATGTCAATAAGGTCACCCAAGGGCGGCCCCATATCGTGGATGCGATTAAGAACCGAGAAATTGATTACATCATCAATACGACAGAGGGGCGTCAGGCCATTGCGGATTCATTCTCGATTCGACGCCAAGCACTGCAGCATAAAATCAATTACTCTACAACGATAGCGGGTGCCAAGGCGACTTTAAGGGCTTTGGACCATTGGAATGAAACCGATGCCCGCAGCTTAAATGAACTCTATGAGATTGAGGAGGGGCCATGAGTCAAGTGCCCATTACCAAAACAGGTGCAGAGCGCCTGCGAGAAGAATTGAATCGACTGAAAAAAGTCGAGCGTCCTGCGGTGATCGAGGCCATCGCTGAAGCCAGAGCGCATGGCGATCTGAAAGAAAACGCGGAATACCATGCTGCCCGTGAGCAGCAGGGGTTTATTGAGGGTCGCATCAAGGAGCTGGAGTCAGCGCTCAGTCATGCGAGGGTGATTGATTTGGCAGAGCTCAACCCAGGCTCAAAAGTTGTTTTCGGGGCAACCGTGGTGTTGGCCGATGAGGCAGGTGACCAAGAGGAAATGACTTGGCAGATTGTGGGCGATTTGGAAGCAGACACCAAAGAGCGGCGTTTGGGGATCAGCGCGCCCTTGGCTCGGGCACTCATTGGAAAAGAAGAGGGTGACGTGATTGAGTTTGAAGCCCCAGGAGGCCAGCGAGCTTATGAGATTGTCGAGGTCCGTTACGAAGTCTAGCGCGCCGGCTGTCTTATTTGTCCCAGCGCTCGATCAGTGGCTGGCCAATGCCCCCCAAGTCCCCGCGGCACTGGATCGTTGGCTGGCCACGGGGATGGAAGAGCCCTTTTTAGATGATGCTTACCTGGCCCAGTTGGTGTTGGGTCAAGCCATCGCGCCGGCTGCTTTAAACGCACTCCTTGATGGTCTGGAATGCAGTGACCAGACGCTCATTCAAATCGAGCTTGTCTCGCTTCAACCGGATCTCAATGCTGTCTGGGCTCAGCCTTCGGTGGATTGTGCGGATGATCAGACACGCAACGCTTTAAAAGCGCTCTTTGATGAGTTTGGGTTTTCATTGGAACAAGCCTCTGGCGGTCGGATGTATGTTTCGTGCGCGCACGCGCCTCAGGTAGATTTTGCGCCATTGTGGCAGATTCAAGGGGTCAGTCTCGACCAAGTCATGCCCAGTGGGCCCGATGCCAAACATTGGATCGCACTGATCAGTGAGAGCCAAATCTTGTTGCATCAGTTAAAAGCCCAAGGCGCGATCACAGGGGGCGATAGCATTTGGCCTTGGGGCATGGGCGAGGTGCCTAAACACGCACCACCCGCACCCAGGCTTCAGTCCCTGATGACCACCTCCCCAGAGTTTCGAGCGTTGGGCGAGTGGCACGCAGTGCCTGTGTCTGCGCCGACTGATGGCGCGTGTCCCGCCGCTGGCCAGTTGGTGGAGTGGTTGGGCGAGGGTCACTGCAGCGTCGATGAAAACCTCATCAAACTCAATGCCACGGTCAAGCGGCTCTTGCGTCAAGTTCGCTGGGGCCGCTTAAGGCAGTTGGAGTTGGCCACGCAATCCAGGCGGTGGGTGCTCACCCCGGCGCGATTATGGAAACGATTGGGTTAGGTTGTAGGATGCGCCAAGTCAAGCTCACGCGAACCCCCAACAATCAAGCCGCCAAGCCGACTGGTGCGGCGGTTGAGCAGGTCATTGATGCACTGTGGCGCGCCCGTGGGCTCGATCAAGCCCCAGACTACGCCTTGGCCCACTTGTTGCCACCCACGCTCCAAGGGCTTGATGTGGCGGTTGCTCGCTTAGAGCAGGCCGTGATGCGGCAAGAGCGGATTTTGGTGGTGGGGGATTTTGATGCCGATGGCGCCACCGCGACGGTGCTTGCGGTGACTGCGCTAAAGGCCATGGGGGCCAATCATGTCGATTGGAAAATCCCAGATCGCTTCCGCCATGGTTATGGCTTGAGTGAGCGTTTGGTCGCTGAGTTGGATTCGCCTCTGCCTGATTTGTTGTTAACCGTGGACCAAGGCATTGGCTCTTTGGCAGGGGTCGCGCTGGCCAAAAGTCGTGGCATGGATGTCGTTGTGACAGACCACCATTTACCAGGTGCGTCTTTGCCCAACGCCGATGCAATCATCAACCCGAATCTAGAGGGTGATCGGTTCCCTTCGAAAAACCTCGCAGGGGTGGGTGTGGTGTTTTATTTGATGGTGGCGTTGCGACAACACCTGCGCGCGATCGGACATTTCAACGAGCGCAATGAGCCACGTCTGGATCAGTGGCTGGACTTGGTGGCTTTGGGAACAGTGGCCGACTTGGTGGTGTTGGACGACAACAACCGGCGGCTGGTGGCACAAGGGCTAAAACGGATTCAGGCCGGTCACACGCGACCTGGTATTCGCGCTTTGTTGGAGGTGGCCAAACGCAATGTGCGCTATGTGGATGCCGCCGATTTGGGGTATGCCGTTGGGCCACGACTCAATGCCGCGGGTCGGCTGGAGGACATGGGTTTGGGCGTTCGGTGTTTGCTGGCAACATCAGAGTCTGAGGCGGCCGAGTTGGCGGCGCAGTTGGATGCCATCAACGTCAAACGGCGCACCCTGCAAGCACAGATGCAAGCCCAGGCCATGGAACAGGCAGATCAATTAACCGCCAGCTTGGGCAGTGATCTGCCGGGGGCCTGTTTGTTTGATGCCTCATGGCACCAAGGTTTGGTGGGGCTGGTGGCCGGGCAAGTGGCTGAGCGCATCCAACGCCCTGTGGTGGCGTTTGCGCCTGAAGAAGACGGCCGTGCGTGGTTGAAAGGGTCAGCGAGAAGCCCATCAGGCATCCATATGCGGGATTTGTTGGTTGCAATCGACACACGCTACCCCGGTTTAATTGAACGCTTTGGTGGCCACTCTGGGGCGGCTGGCCTGACCATCGCCAGCGATCGATTTGAGTCATTTGAAGCCGCATTCACTCAGATCGTTGAAAACATCCCGGCCAGTGAGGAAGTGATCCAAAGCGATGGAGAATTGCCCTCAGGCGCCTTCTCGGTGGCGATGGCGCAATCCATTGGCAACGCAGGTCCATGGGGGCAAGGTTTCCCAGAGCCATTGTTCGATGGTCAATTTATGGTTCTCGAGCGGCGCATTGTGGGTACAGACCACCTCAAGCTCCAGTTACAACCGGTGGGTGGTGGTCCTGTGATGGACGCAATGGCTTTCCGTGCGGCTCGGCTTTTTCGGGAGACCTTGCCACAACCTTGGCATGTGACCTATCGCTTAGAGGTGAATCGTTGGCGCGGTGAGGTTCGGCTGCAGCTCAACCTTCAACACTGGGTGGTTGAGGTCTTAGACTCAGCATAGACCATCAGCATCATGTGTGGCACGGTCACGGCCGCTAAGCCCACAAAGACCAAACGCACAATGGTCTCGTTCACTGAAAGGCTCGACCAGAGCCAGAGCATTGGGATGATCAGCAGCAAGGTGGCCAATGTGTAGCCAATCAGCATGCGCCACAAACGCCCATGGTCGCGTCTGTCGGCTTGTTGGAAATGCTCTCGCAGGTGCCTGGGGCTGTGCAGGGAGCAAAAATAGATGATAAAAAAGACCAAGGGTGGCGCCAAGACGCCAATCAATACCAACGCCATGAACTCAAGCCCGCTGGCCCATTGGCGCTTGATGAGCGCAAACCCTGACACGGATACCATGGCCAGTGGCACAAACCAACCCAGTTGTCCCAGTGTCTCGGCCAAAGTGGCGCCGCCCGGGCCCGATAAAGCCACAAAGATGGTCGCAACGGCTTCGGTGTGAAAAGTGATGGGCAGTAAGAGCAGGCCAGCCCCGCCGATGCCTTGCGCCCACCATGGAAGGGTGTCCCGCCAGTCGCCCGCAAAATGCCAAGCGCTGACGGCCAAAAACAGCGCCAAACTAAAGACCGGGGCGAGCCACCAAAGGGCAATGACGGCCAAGACCACGGCGGTGTAGGCCGCATTAAATACCCATAGGCTGGCTTTGGAACGAACCAGGCCGGCGCGCGCTGCAATCGCCGGGTCCAACGCGCCGTGCGGTAGACCTAAGACCACGACCCCAAACGCCAGCACCGCCAACTGCCACACCTCAGGGATTGCGCTGGGGAAGGCGCCCAGCGCCACAGCGGCCACCACGGCAATGGGAATAAAGAAACGCGTTTCAATCGGCCAGATCATCGACTGAACATTGTACGCAAAAATGGCCCTGCGGGCAGTGAGCGGATGATGTGGAGCTTGTCCCAAACAGAGGATTGGTCGGACATGAACCGGATCAATGTCTCAACAGGTGCATGGGCATAGAGTGCCTCAAACAGTTCAGGGACGCGTGCGGGTTCTTTGAGCAATACGTCGAGGAATAAGGTGTCCATCCAGGCTTGAAACCTAGGCTCAGGCCCATGAGCCATGGGTTTTTTTCGGTGACGCAAGGACTCATGGCATAGCTTCGCCCAGCGCTGGATGCGCATAAAGCCATAGCCCGATGCTGCGCGCAATCCGCCGGCAGCGGTCCCTGCATGTACCCAGCTCGGATTTGGGTTTGCTAGGGGCAAGAGCCCCATGGGAAGTCGGGCTTTTTCTTGGTCTGTCACGAGACCATCCAGCCAGCCACGACGTGCTTTGATGTTTCTGAGATCGGCCATGAGGACATCCCACGGTGGTGGCGTTTTGGAAAATCGGGTCGCCTCAACCAATGCCTCATCGGTGCTTAGGGGCAAGACATAGGTGAACAAAAAGCCATGCTCATCAGCCACCATGTCGGTCATCAGCTCGGCCTGATCCGGCTTGAATGCACCTGGTTTTTTTAAACGCTCGCCAACAAAGCACTGATACATCTTGGCGCTTTTAAGTTGGGACTGACCGGGTGGTCGCGTATCCACAATGTTGCTGGTTTTGAATGCGCCTTGGTTGGTATGGACCAGCCAACCGCGTTCCAATGGTTCAACGGACTCGACGCGTTCCCCAAGCGCCAATTCAACCGACTCAGAGGCGGTGATGGCATCCAGTGCCCATTGGTAGAAGTCCATGCTTTGAATGCTTTGGTATGGGTGATGGGGCGTGAAATGTGAGCGTTGTGCTGAGTGCAGTTGACCATAAGCCCAACGATCCCATGTCTTGCTCACCAAATGATCGAGGGTGTGATTTCGAGGTGCCCAAAAACTCCACGTTCGGTCATTTTGATAGGTTTCGCGTGGTTCAACAATGATGACGCGCTGGTGTTGTAGCGGGTCATTCGCCAAACGATGGCCCAAGGCCAATCCAGCACAGCCCCCGCCAAGGATGGCTAGGTCAAATTGGGTTCGGCCGTTCACTGCGTGCTCAAGCCGCCTTGGACTGGTTGGCTCCGTAGTGCTGATGCAAATCGCGGTGGAGCGCTGGGTTGTGCAGTGGGTGACGTTGTCTGAAGCGGTCTTTTAAGACATGCGCCAAAATGGCGGTGCTGGCCCGCTTGATTTTTCGCCTTTTAGAGACAACCGCTCGACGATCCCAAGACTGGTAGTTGGCTTTGGCGATTAGGGAGCCGATCTCGCGATAGACTTTGGCGGCCACGAGGATGCCCCAACGGGCGCCTCTGGGTAAATAATAGAGACCCTGGAGCCCACTGTCGTAGTATTCATCGGCTAAAAACAGCATTCTCCGAGTGGCCACGCGCAAGGTTTGCGCTTGCGACAAGGTGGGGTCACAAATTTGGCTCGGTGTCAGAGACCCGACCCAATCGCTGGGCAGGTAAACACGCCCAAGCTCAGCATCCTCACCCACATCGCGAGCAATATTGGTCAGCTGCATGGCCATGCCAAGGTCGATGGCATAGGGCAGGGCCTTGGGGTCTTTGACGTCGAGAACCGCGCACATCATCAAGCCGACCGTACCCGCCACTTGGTAGGCGTATTGGATCAATTGCGCCTCAGTGGCGACGTTGACCGGATCAAGATCTTGCATGGCACCATCAATCAAAGCGATCACCGGCGTTAATGGCATCCCGGTCTCCTCAATCAGTGAGAGCATTTGCTGACACTGTGGTTGTTTGGAGGCTCTGAGTGTGAGGTCTCGTTTTAGCGATAAGAGACGCTTCTTCGCCAGCTGTTTGTCTTGGGCTTTGTCTGCCAAATCATCGACATAGCGACAGAATGCATAGAGCTGGGCGGCACGAGTGCGATAGGTCTCACCCAAAAGGTGACTGGCGAAATGAAATGTTCGGCCATGCTCAGCCAAGATTTCCAATGGGTGTGGCAGGGCATCGGATTCGTGTTGTGTCATGAGACAGGCTCCAACAGTCGATCGATAACCTTAGCAGAGCACAACACGCCAGGCATGCCCGCGCCCGGGTGGGTCCCTGCACCAACCAAATACAGATTGCTTGGGCCTTCGGCTTTGTTGTGAAACCGAAACCAAGCCGACTGACTAAAGTCCGGTGCGATAGAAAAGCCCGCCCCCTGGGGTGAGAGATAGCGCTCCTCAAAATCCTCAGGGGTCATATAAAAATCGGCCTCCAAATGGCTGGAGAGTTCCGGCATCATCGTGTCTTCTAGGGCTTGAATGACGCGTTTGCTGAGCTTGGGTCCTTCGATGTCCCAATCGATTTGACCTTGTAGGTTGGGCACCGGAACCAAGGCATAAAAGCTATCGCAGCCGGCTGGGGCAAAGCTTGGGTCGGTGGCCGTCGGTCGGTGGAGATAAATGGAAAAGTCGTCTGCCAAGATCTTTTTTTGGAAGATGTCTTTTAATAGATCACGGTAGCGTGGGCCCATCCAAATGGTGTGGTGTGCGATGTCTGGGTACTGTCGCCGCGTACCAAAAAACAGCACGAAAAGACCCATGGACTTTTTGGCGTGGCGCACTTTGATTTGGGCAGAGGTCTTTACCGCCTGAGAGGGCAGCAACTCACCATATAAGTGCGCGGGATCGGCATTGGAGATCACCGCATCGCACGCCATTTCTTTGTGTTGGTGCTGCTCGTCATAGGTTTTAATTCGGGTGATTTTCTCACCCCGAACCTCTAGGCTTTCAACCGTGGTGCCCAACTGGATTTCAATGCCCACCTCACGCATCAGCTTCTCTAGCCCATCAACCAAGGCGCCTGTGCCACCCATGGCAAAGTGCACCCCATGGGCTTGTTCTAAGAAGTGGATGAGGCCATAAATGCTGGTTGTATCAAAAGGGTTGCCGCCCACCAGCAAAGGCTGTATTGAAAACGCTTGACGCAAATAGTCACTTTCGATGCGGCGTGTGATCATCTGCCACACGGTCCGCCACGCCCCAAGACGGATTAAGTGAGGCACCTGCTTGAGCATAAACCAGAAGCTGTGGAATGGCGCATCTGAGAGCCGAGTAAAGCCCACATCGTAAAGCTTTTTGGAGTCTTTCAGGAGCTTCTGATAATTCTCGACATCTGGTGGGCTCAGGCGATTGATTTCTGAGAGGGTGTCTTCCATGCTCCCACCGTAATCAAAGTGCTCACCATCATTGAAGCGAAACCGGTACCACGGTTTTAATGGCACCAGTTTGATGTAGTCGCTCAGTTTGCGATCAAACAACTCGAATAACTCTTCGAATAAAAAGGGCGCGGTAATCACGGTGGGGCCTGCATCATGACGATAGCCTGCGCGCTCAAAAACCTGAGCTCGCCCACCCAGCCTTGGACATCGGTCTACGAGGGTCACTTCGTACCCCTTGGCGCGGGCACGTAGGGCGGCGGCAATGCCACCAAAGCCGCCACCAATCACAACAAGATGACTCATGAGCCGTGTGTCTCTTCTGTTTGTTTGAAATGCATGCGTAGTTTTTTTGCTTTGGTTGCCATCAATTCTGCACAGGAACTCGGCAAAGTGTCTGCTAAGTCAATCGCTTGCTGACACTGTAACTGACCTTCTGTGATGGCGACATGCAAAGCGTTGTCTTGACCCAGTTGGAGTAATCCATGGACCAGATTCAGGCAATCGTGGCGCGCATCGGCTTGTATGTCCATCAAGTCATCTGAAATCTGATAGGCCACAGCAAATGCTTGGCCTGCGGCCTGTGCCGTGGGCAGATATTGGTCTTGGCCTGAGGCCAACAAAGTCAGTTCCAATGGCATGGCGAGCAAGGCACCCGACTTGGCCGAAACAATCTGGCGATAGCGTTCAAGGGAAAATGCTTGGGTCGAGTCATTGGCAGCCAAATCCAGTGCCTGTCCAAAGATCAGGTCCGTTGTTCTTGTTTGAAAATGGCGAAGCAAAGCAGGTAGCCGTTCGGTGCAGTGCCCGAGTTGGCCAAAAGCGGTGGCTAGGAGATAGTCCCCAGCCAAAATCGCCACATCGGTGCCGTAGGCCGCCCACACGGCGGGTTGACCTCGACGCGTGGTGTCCTGATCTTGCAGATCATCATGGATCAGTGAGGCGTTGTGGAGCAATTCAGTGGCCAGTGCCAGGTGCAGCCGGTTCTGGGCCGATAGCCCCAAGCGTCGACCTGAGTCCAGTGCCATAGCCATTCGGACTCGGCCGCCACCCGCATTGAAGTGGTGGGTCAGGGCTGCATGTAATTGCGTCCCTGAGGAGAGTCCATGATCCAGGGATTCGAGCAAGATGCGATTGGCTTGCTGAAGTTCTGAGGCGAAGGCGGGCACTTGCGGCCTTTTTCCTTCAGCCATAAAAAAATCCCCGGCCAAGTGAGTTGACCGGGGATTGTTCTTCATCACGACAGTGATGTCTCCGTTTTAAGGACCCTTAAGGACCCTTACGCAGCACCACGTGATTTGCGAACAGCAATGGTGAAGATCAACACACCAAAGGCCGCTTTCGCGATGATGTCAGCAGCAGTGTAGCCCACTTCGATCACAGCTGTTGCAGTACCGCCGTCCATTGAAATAGCGAATGGCAGGAAGTAAACAACAGGATAGAAGGACCAAGAAAGAACCACGATCCAACGCGCTGTGCTGATCAGTCCACGGACTTCTGCAGGCTGGCTGTTGATTGAATCAGACAGACCAACGAACAGGTTGTAGACGATGTAGAGGAATGGAATCATTGACAAGACGCCCCACAACATGCGGGTGCCGTCGATGCCACCAGATACCTCACCTGGGTAACCGAGGATGATCATCAGGGCAGCTGCACCACCGAGCGAGACGCTCTTACGGACAGTTTCTGATTTTGACAAGCCCATAACTAAGATCAATTCGATCAACAGCAGTGGAACAGTCAACAGCCAATCGACATAACGGTAGGCGACGTTAAATGCCACCCCAG
>JAGYMV010000189.1 GCA_018400355.1 Wenzhouxiangella sp. | reverse complement strand
AATTCAGGCGCCACTTGGGCCACTTTTTGCATGTAGCGGCTATATTTGGCGTGCAATAGACGGCCAGGCACTGTCTGCCCGACCTTAAAGCCATCCTTTTTCATTTCTGGTCTCAGTCTCAGCATTTCGGCTGTGACCTCAAACTCATCACTCATGATCGGTGCTGGGCCTTTCTCTTCGGCCAGCTCCAGTGCTGTTTCCCAGCCAGTGACGGCCATCTCTTGGGAGACTTTTTCGGTGAATTCCAGTGAGTCAGGTTGGCCATATTTCATGCCCATCATGGTCATGGCCGAACCCAGCCCCAAAAAGCCCATGCCGTGCCGGCGCTTGTACTCGATTTCTTCTCTCTGACGACCCAGCGGCAAGCCATTGACCTCCACCACGTTATCCAACATGCGGGTAAAGATTTTCACCGTTTTGCGGTAATCGTCCCAATTGAACTTGGCTTGGTCAGTGAAGGCATTGTCGACAAAACGCGTCAAATTCACAGAGCCCAACAAACACGCACCATAGGGGGGCAGCGGCTGCTCACCACATGGGTTGGTGGCTCGGATGTTCTCACACCACCAGTTGTTGTTTTGCTCATTGATGCGGTCAACCAAGACAAAACCAGGCTCGGCAAAGTCGTAGGTCGATGCCATGATCATGTTCCATAGACGCTTGGCAGGGACTTTGGAGTAGATCTTGCAGGCCACCAAGCCTTCATCGTTGGCGACATAGCCTTTCTTGGTCGGCCAGTCACGCCACATCACCTGCTCTGGGTCATTGACATCAATTTCTGAGGCTTCTTTTTCAAGCACGGGGAAGACCAAGGGCCAGTCCGCTTCTGCTTTCACTGCTTCAATGAAATCATCGGTGATCAACAAGGAACAGTTGAACTGGCGCAACACACCATTTTCACGCTTGGCACGAATGAACTCCATCACATCTGGGTGCGACACATCAAATGTGGCCATCTGTGCGCCCCGTCGGCCCCCAGCAGAAGAGACCGTGAAGCACATCCGATCATAAATGTCCATAAACGACAGCGGACCCGAGGTGTAAGCCCCTGCCCCGGACACATAGGCCCCTTTCGGGCGCAGCGTCGAGAATTCATAGCCAATGCCGCAACCGGCCTTCAATGTCAGCCCCGCTTCATGGACCTTGTCGAGGATGTCGTGCATGGAATCCTCAATCGTGCCAGAGACGGTGCAATTGATGGTGGATGTCGCGGGCTTGTGGGCTTGAGCGCCTGCGTTTGAGGTGATGCGGCCTGCCGGAATGGCCCCACGACGGAGCGCCCACAAAAATTCCTTATACCAACGCTCTTTCAGCGCTTCAGTGGCCTCCACATCAGCCAAAGCACGCGCCACCCGCTGGTAAGTGGCATCAATGTCTTGGTCGATGACTTCAGCTGTTTTTGACTTCAGCCGATATTTTTTGTCCCAGATGTCGAGTGAGGCCTCTTGAAAGCCAATCTCTGGGAGCGCTGCCGACAATGCCTCTGCTGAAACGCTCATGTTCTAACCTCTTGATTCTGTGTGTACGACCAATGTTATCCACAGGTTGTTCAACCCAATATCCACAACCTGTTGTGTGATTTTCCCCGGCGCGACACAACATCTTGTGCCACCCAGTTACTCTACTGAGATCGCTTCTGAGAATCAAGGAGGAAATGCAGAATCGATGAATAAATTTAATCGGACTCTGCTTTGGGGTCTCGTTCCATGAGCACACGAACCCCCTTGGCCGGGCTCCAGCCCTCAAAAATAATGCCCCAAACTTGCTCTGTGATGGGCATATCTACACTATATCGCCTGGCCAGCCGCATCGCTTCTTTGGCCGTATTGACGCCCTCCACCACCTGCCCAATGGAGGCCAGCGCCTCATCCACGCCCAGACCGCGCCCCAGTGCCAAACCGAAGCGACGATTGCGTGAGGAATCACCCGTGCAAGTCAGCACCAAATCACCCACGCCAGCCAATCCGATCAACGTTCTGGGATCCGCCTCAATGGCCTCCCCTAGGCGAATCATTTCCGCCAAACCACGCGTGATCAGGGCGGCCCGGGTGT
>JAGYMV010000188.1 GCA_018400355.1 Wenzhouxiangella sp. | reverse complement strand
GGTCGATGCCAAAACGTTGTTTCAGATCAAGGTGCGTGATCGTGATCGCATCGCTCAATCGCTTGGCGGTGATCGCTTTGGGCACCTCAGACAATGGCAAGTGGGTGGTCACCAACGCCACCCGCAATGGGATGACTTGAGATAATGATGGAGATAACGATGGAGATAAAGATTGAGATTGGCTGTCCCCATCGATTCTCAGCGTGGTGGCCAGCAGCATCACCACATCGGCCACCCCCGCCTCATCCCGCAAATACTCGGTGTGACCAGTAAACGCCACGCCCGCTTGGTTGATGATGGCTTTGTGCACAGGCCCTGTGATTAGCGCCTGGGCTTGGCCTGCCAGACACGCGCTCGAGGCCTTTCTCAGACACTCGACCACATAAGGCGCATTGGCCACATCCAACACACCCGGCTCGCTTTTTCGATCCAAGGCCACGGGCCAACAGGAGAGGTGGTTTTTCTGTGCTGGGGCGAGGTCTTCAAGCGAGTCAAGAACATCAATCTTGATTCGAAGTCCAAGCGATTGGGCGCGTTGTTGCAACAGATCAGGATCGGCCACCGCCACCCAAGAGACGGCTTCTTGGGCTGCGAGCTGACACACCAACTCAGGCCCAATGCCCGCCGGTTCTCCAGGCGTGACCAGCGCGATCGAGCCAAGGGGTGTCATCTTCAGAGCCTCATCTTTTATTGAAGCCGTGTCTCGACATAAGCCTCGCTTCTGAGTTGACGCAAGAAGCTCTCAACTTCCTCTTCAGCACGGCGATTGAATAAGATGTTGCGTGCTTGGTCGCGGGTGGCCTCTTCGGTGCGGTCCACTTGACGAACGTCTTCCAACAACAGCAAATGCCAGCCCATGGGGCTTTGGAAAGGCTCGCTTAATGCGACCTCAACACCACCGACTTCGAGCGCATCGATTTGTTGTTGGAAGGCCGGGCCCAGGGCATTTTCAGGGAACCAGTTCAACAGGCCACCAATGTTAGAAGAGGATTCGTCATTGGAAAAGCGACGCGCCAAATCAGCGAAATCTTCACCCGCCAAGATTTGTTCTCTTAAGTCAGTCACACGCGCTTGGGCTTCTTCACGGCTCATCAATTCGTTGGGTTCGATCATAATGTGGCGGGCTTGATACTCCTGCACGATGACCGGTTGCTGCTCTCGGATGTCGTTGACTTTCAAAATAATGAAGCCATTGGGTGTGCGGATCAAATCACTGACATCCCCGGGGCTCATGTCTTGGACCACATCGGCAAACACTGGAGGCATCTCAGTCAAGCTTCTCCACCCCACATTGCCCCCTTCCAGCGCATCGGCCGATTGCGAGTACGTAATCGCGGCTGAGGAAAAATCCAAGCCCTCTTCGATTTCAGCCAACACCTCGCGCGCCTTGGCTTCGGCTTCGGCTGCCTCAGCTGGGCTGGCGGTTTCAGATAAGGCCAGAGCGATTTGAGAGAGGTCATATTCTTGACCACCAAATTGATCGGAAGCCAGCAAAATGTCCACATCGGTTTCGGTGACATTGTCCACGCTGCTGCCCACCCGGCGGCGCAGTTCGTTGGCGACAATCTCGTGGCGAATTTGATTTCTGAACTCATCAAAGTCCATGCCATCGCCTTCCATGGCGCTCCTCAGCTGCGTCAACGTCATCTGGTTTTGGCCAGCGAGCTGTTCCAAAGCCCGATCCACATCGGCATCGGAGGCACGGATGCCTGTGGCTTCTGCGCGGAGCACCTGCAACCGGGTTCGGATGAGACGCTCGAGCACCTGCTCTTCTAACACTTGGCGCGGTGGGCGAGATTGGCCGCGCATATCGAGTTCCATCACAATCATGTTGATGGCTTGATCGAGCTCGCTTTGCAAAATCACGTCTTCTTCGACCAAGGCCACGATGCCATCGATGGGTTGTTGGGCCGAGGCACTTGAGGCCACACCCAACCAAATCAAACCGGCGAGTAGCGCGCCCATGGGGCTTTTGTTGATTGCTTCGAACATAGACTGTATCGATCCTTTGTTAAAACAGTGGATAAGGTTGTCGTCCCAAGCTGCCCAAGCC
>JAGYMV010000187.1 GCA_018400355.1 Wenzhouxiangella sp. | reverse complement strand
TCAGCACCCGCCGCAAATGCTTGGCTGGCAGACATGGTGCGTTTTTGGTCATCCACATTGTCAACGGGGCGAATGCCTGGACAGATCACGGTCAGCGCATGATCCACCGACGCCCTTAAAGCCTGAGCCTCAAGCCCAGAAGAGATCACACCATGGCAGCCCAGAGCCAACGCCCTTTTTGCCCGAGACAAAACCAAGGCCTCCACATCACAGGCAAAACCCAGATCATCGAGATCGCCGCGGTCTAAGCTGGTCAGAGCCGTGACCGCCAATACCCCCATGTTTCCAGCATTCTCAACCGCTGAGGCCAACATCGCATCGTTGCCATGCACGGTCACAAAATCCACATCGCGCTTGGCCAGCTGCGCAACGGCCCGGCCAACCGTGGGGGGAATATCAAACAGCTTGAGATCAGCAAAGATTTTTTTGCCTTTGCCTTTAAGTGTCTCAGCCAACTCAAAATAGTGGCCGCTCAAGAAAAACTCGAGCCCGAGTTTGTAAAACACCACCGAATCACCCAAGGCATCGATCAGCCGTTCGGCCGATTCCAAGTCTGGGACATCGAGAGCAAAAATCAGGCGTTCGTTATTGGGAATGGGTTTGGGGGTCATGGTCTGCATCGCCCTATTGTAAAACCAAAGCCCGGCTCATGGGTGGGCCAAGGGTGGGCCATGGGTAGCCCATGGGTAGCCCAGCGGTGGTTGGCTCTTTGGCTAGATTGCTTCTAGGTTGGCATAGGCCAACACCAACCATTTTGAGCCCGCCTGTTCAAAGTTGACCTGGACACGGGCGTTGGCTCCTTGCCCTTCGAGACTCACCACAGTGCCCACGCCAAAACGCTCATGTTGTACTGCAGAGCCCAAGCCAAAGCCTGCTTGCGTTGTAGCAGGTTGCGACCATTGGTCGGCGGTTGACATGCTCGAGGTCGGGCGGATCATTTCGACCAAGTTCTCAGGGATCTCCCGAATAAACCGCGAGGGCGCCGAAAAACTGGTTTGGCCGTGCAGCATTCTTGATTCTGCATGGGTCAGGTAGAGTTGTTGCATGGCCCGAGTCATGCCGACGTAACACAGCCGGCGCTCTTCGGCCAACCGGCCGGCTTCTTCGGCCGATTTTTGATGGGGGAACAAACCCTCTTCCATGCCCGCCAAAAACACCAATGGAAACTCCAAGCCTTTGGCCGAATGGAGCGTCATCAACTGCACACAATCTTCCCAGCGATCGCTTTGGTGTTCCCCAGCCTCAAGGGCTGCTTGGGCCAAGAATGATGCCATTGGCGCAAGGCCAGCTTGTTCATCTTCAAAGGGCTGTTGATAGCCCTCGGCCGCGCGGATCAATTCGGCCAAGTTCTCCTCACGGCTCTCGGCCCGATCAGCCGGCTCCCTTTTCTTGTACCAGTCCGCCAATTGGCTGAGCTCAACCGCCGCTCGAACAGCGGTGTCCAGCGACTCATGTGCGCCAATTGACTCAATGATCTCAATAAAACCCGCCACAGCACTGGTGGCCCGTGCACTCAAGCCTTGCTCTGCCACCATGCGCGTGGCGGTGGCAAACATCGATTGGTTTTGGCTGCGCGCCAGTTGTCTGATCTTGGTCACCGACTGCTGGCCAAGCCCACGGGCGGGTAGGTTGATCACCCGTTCAAAAGCCCCATCGTCATCGCGGTTATGAGCCAGCCTCAAATAGGCCATGGCGTCTTTGATTTCAGCGCGCTCAAAAAAGCGTTGGCCACCGTAGACGCGGTAGGGAATATCTTGTCGGAGCAACACCTGCTCAAACAAACGCGATTGGGCGTTCGAACGGTACAACACCGCCGCCTCACTCAAGCGGTTGCCTTGATCGACCCATTGTTCAATGCGACCCACAATAAACTCAGCTTCTTCTTCGGCGCTGTAGGCCGCAAACACCCGCACCGGATCACCCTCCACGCCGTCGGTCCAAAGATTTTTACCCATGCGATCGTCGTTGTGATCGATCACATGGTTGGCAGCGGCCAAGATGGTCGCAGTCGATCGGTAGTTTTGTTCCAGCCGGACCACGGTGGGCTTGAAGTCTTTGACAAACTGATTGACGTTTTCAA
>JAGYMV010000186.1 GCA_018400355.1 Wenzhouxiangella sp. | reverse complement strand
GGCCACGGTTGGGCCCATATCCACCAAACTGACCCGCACGGGTGGGACTGGTGGCTCAAATGATTGCCAATTCCAACTGGAGGCCAAAAACAGCAACAAAAACCCGATGTGGACGCCAATCGCTTGGATCAGCGCCAGACCGAGATCTTTATAGTGGGCCTTAGAGGTCTTCTGGATCACCAACCAAACCCACCGATTCCACACCAGCGCGTTGCAACAACACCATGGCGCCATAGATGTGTTGATAAGCCACATCTCGATCGCCACTGACACTGACTTGGACATTGGGGTTGGCGCGGGCAATCACACCCACTTTGTCCATCAAGGTTTGTTCATCCACCAGCTCTGGCGCGTCACCCAAGTCCAGATACAACTCACCCGTGGCAGTGACCGTCACCATCAAGGGATCGCCTTGATCACTCAACGGGCCTGCTTGCCCACTGGGCAAGTCCACCTCAATGCCCAAATTCATCAAAGGCGCGGTCACCATAAAAATAATCAACAACACCAACATGACGTCGATATAGGGCACCACATTCATCTCTGACATGCGCTTTCTGCGCCGCCGGATGGAACCTTCCTGAGCCATTAGTGCTGCTCCTGGAGCTTTCTGGCTTGGCGGTGCAACACAGCGCCAAACTCTTCTTTAAAGTTGTCGTAGTGCATCTCCAACTGCTCCACTTCACTGGAGTATTTGTTGAAAGCAATCACGGCTGGGATGGCGGCGAAAAGCCCCATGGCGGTGGCAATCAATGCCTCTGAAATGCCCGGTGCCACCATCGCAATGGTGGCCTGTTGGGCGCCTGCTAAGCCTCTAAAGGAGTTCATGATCCCCCAGACGGTCCCAAACAGGCCCACATAAGGACTCACAGAACCCACCGTGGCCAAGAAACTCAAGTGCTGTTCCAAACGCTCCACTTCTCGGGTCAGCGTGACCCGCATGGCCCGTTGTGAGCCGTTGAACAAAGTTTCAGGATTGAGGTGCTGCTCTTCTTGTAGACGCGTGAATTCGCGGAAACCCGATTGGAAAATCGCTTCCAAGCCTTCGCGACTGGCTTGATCGCCGGCCACTTTGTCGTAGAGCTTGGACAAATCGGCACCCGACCAAAACACCTCTTCAAACGCCAGTGCCCGTTTTCTCGCGCGCGACAGCATCTGACGTTTTCGAAAAATCACCATCCAAGAGGCAATCGAGGCCAGCACCAAAAGCGCCATCACACCTTGCACCAACAGGCTGGCTTCGACGATCAACTCCCAAATTTGTAATTCCGTTGCTTCCATCTTGTTTTGTCCTAGCTTGGTTGAAAGGCCGCGACCAATTCAGCTGGCAATCGGGCGGGTTTAAACGTATCGGTGTGCACTGAAGCCACCGTCACCTGAGCGCGGTTTAGCAGTGCGTTGTCCGACACGCGTCTCATGGTTTGACCAAACACCATAGACACTTTTTTCATGTCTTCGACGCACACACTCACCACAAGTTCATCTTCTAAATGAGCTGGCATCAAAAAATCCATCTCCATGCGGGTGACCACGAACACGCATTGGGTCTTGGCTCTAAATTCCACTTGCGGGAAACCCAAGGCCAGCAACCAATCGGTCCTGGCGCGTTCGTAGAAGTGCAAATAGCGCGCGTGATACACCACACCCCCAGCATCGGTGTCTTCCCAATAGACGCGGTAGGTGGAGTGATGCATCGGAGAAGAAGTCACAAGCGCTTAAACCCTCATGATTCAAACAAATCACCCGCGAGTCGATCGGCGGGTGGTTTTAGCCCAAAATGTTCCCAACAGGCCCGCGTGGCCATCCGTCCGCGAGCGGTTCTGACCAAATAGCCTTCTTGAATCAGATAAGGCTCGATCACGTCTTCAATGGTGCCCCGCTCTTCCGACAATGACGCGGCCAAACTCTCCACGCCCACAGGCCCCCCTTCAAATTGCTCAATCAGCAATTTCAGCAAACGGCGGTCCATGGTGTCGAAACCGTGGCGGTCAACCTGCAGCATTTCTAGCGCCTCGCCGGCCACCGATTCGGTGATTTTTCCATCGGCGCGAACTTGAGCAAAATCTCGCACCCGCCGCAACAGTCGATTGGCGATACGTGGGGTTCCGCG
>JAGYMV010000185.1 GCA_018400355.1 Wenzhouxiangella sp. | reverse complement strand
TGATGCGGATGGCCTCTTCCAGCGCAATCTCATCAAATGGATTGATGGACATCTTAACGCCATCGGTCTCCACGCCAGAGCCGTCATTTTTAACGCGCACTCGGACGTTGTAGTCCACCACGCGCTTTAAGGTAACCAGTATTTTCATCAAAGACCCTTGGAAGCCGCTCTAATCAGCCTCTTATTGTACCGTCTGAGCGTCATTATTTGGGCGCGGGAAAGTGCCTAGACAGCACAGCTTCTGTGATCAAGAAAACCCCATCTCCCCCCTGCTCAAACTCCAGCCAGACGATTTCTAGTCGCTGCGCCAGCGCCCAGCGATCGAACGCTTCAGCGGCCTCGCCGACCTCACAGATTAAGACCCCGCCAGGCTCTAGATGCGCTGGCGCCTCTTGAACCAAGCGGATGGCCACGTCCAAGCCATTGGGTCCCGCCACCAGCCCAAGACTGGGTTCGTGTCGGTATTCTTCAGGCAATGTCTGCATGGCCGCTTCTGGCACATAAGGCGGATTGGCCAAGATCACATCAAAGCGCTTTTGTGACACCGCTTCATAGACATCCGACAGATGCAGATGAACCCTTGAGCCAAGCCCTAAACGGCGGATGTTGCGCTCTGCCAATGCCAAGGCCTCTGGACTGATATCCACCGCATCGACCTCAGTCATCGGCCAGTGATGGGCCATGGCCGCGGCAATGGCACCTGACCCTGTGCCCACATCCAAGACCCTTTTGGCCGAATGAAAATCAAACCACGGCAGCGCGTTGTTGATGATCACCTCGGCCATCGGCGAGCGAGGGACCAAGGCCGCTTCGCTGACCTCAAAGGCCAAGCCTGCAAACCAGGCCTGACCCGTTAAATAGGCCAATGGCTTTCTGCTCTCGATCCGGGCCCGACACAGTGTATCCAGATCACCCTTGGCCGACTGAGTCAACGGTTGCTCGAACACGGCATCGGGAAAATCGGGTGCCAGGCCGAGCACGTGGCTCACCATCCAACAGGCCTCATCGACGCCATTGGCTGTGCCATGCCCAAAATAAAGGCCTTGGGCCGCCATGCGCTCGGCGGCCTGCTCCACCCATGCACCGATGGAGACACCGCTTGAGGGCTGATCCACTGTTTTTATCATTGCGCTATTTGATTCCAATTGAGCCGCCAGCCATGGGCAGCTTTCGGTCGTCTGCTGACACGATACCGCACTGCTGTCGCTATAATGCCTGACATGAGCAAACAACACACCTTCCCAAAAGTCCAAGGCAATGCTTTGGTGGTTTTGATCGTTTTAATCGCAGCGGTGGCCGCGGGGCTCATGGTGTCTCGAACGCTACTCGACAGAAGTCTTGATTTGCGCGCGGCCTCTGTGTTTCCGACCCCACGGGTACTCAACGACTTTGAGATTGAAACAGCTGATGGCGCACCTTTCACTCAAGACGCGCTCAAGGGTCAATGGACTTTGCTGTTTTTTGGTTTCACCAACTGCCCCGACATTTGCCCAGATACTTTGGCCAGTCTGGCTCAGTCCATGGATTCTTTGCGGCTGATGAAGCAAGACAACCTGCCACAAGTGGTGTTTGTCTCCGTGGACCCTGACAGAGACCAAGGCGAGCTGCTGGCCGACTATGTGGCTTGGTTTGATGCGTCTTTTCTGGCGGTCACGGGTGACGATCCCTCGCTTGAGCAATTGACCCGCCAATTGGGGGTGATTTATGTGCGAGACGAAGCCGACCCCGATACCGGTTATTACAACGTCGATCACTCCGCTGCCGTGATGATCATTGATCCAGAGGGTCGCCTGTTTGGACGCTTTGGTCACCCATTAAACCCTGAGGATGTCACGGCTGATTTATTCCAGATCACCTCATGAGGCCCTCACTGGCCGAGCGCGTGCGGGTCTGGCCTCAATACCTGCTACCCAAACACACACTGACCCAGTTGGCTTGGTGGTTATCCAATATTCGATACCCCCCTTTTAAAAATGCCTTTATCCGCATTTTTGCTCGCCTATTTTCAGTGAACTTAGACGAAGCCGAGTCGCCACACCCAGCCGACTATTCTCATTTCAATGCTTTTTTTACCCGCGCACTCAAGCCGGGCACTCGCCCCATCGACACGACAAGCTTGGTC
>JAGYMV010000184.1 GCA_018400355.1 Wenzhouxiangella sp. | reverse complement strand
ATTGAAATGGGTGGCTGTGGTGCGTCTCATTCCAGGGGGCCGTCGCGGTGTGCGCGACCACTCGGTGGGCACCCGGCTTCGCCTCGCCTTAGAAGAGCTCGGCCCCATCTACGTCAAGTTCGGCCAGATCCTCTCCACACGCCGAGATCTGTTGCCGCCCGATATTGCCGATGCGCTGTCTTTGTTGCAAGACCAAGTTCTGCCGTTTGACAGCAATCAAGCCAGAGCCATGGTTGAAGCCGAACTCAAAGAATCGATTGAGGTGTGTTTTGGCAGCTTTGAGGCAAAGCCCCTGGCATCGGCCTCGATTGCTCAAGTCCATGGCGCCACCTTGCCCGATGGGCAAGCCGTGGTGGTTAAAATCGTCCGACCCGGCATTGAGGCCCAAATCAGAAGTGACCTAGGGCTCCTCTATCAGTTGGCCCGCTGGGTCCGCCGCTACCACCCCGAGGGTGATCGCATTCGACCCGACGACGTGGTTCGTGAGTTCGAACGGGTCATCATCAACGAGCTCGACATGCAAGCCGAAGCCGCCAATTGCACGATGATTCGGCGCAACTTTGAAAACAGCAAAGAGCTCTATATTCCAAAAATCCATTGGCCGTTGACCGCCAATCGCGTGTTGGTGATGGAGCGCGTGGCGGGGATTCCGGTCCGCGACATTGATGAGCTCAAACGGCGGGGTGTGGATCTCGAAAAACTGGCCCGTCTGGGCATTCGTCTGTTCTACCGCCAAGTGTTTCGAGACAACTTATTTCACGCTGACATGCACCCGGGCAACATCTTGGTGGACGCCACAGACCCCAAAAACCCCAGCTTTATCGCGCTCGATTTTGGCATTGTCGCCAGCCTCACACAAAAAGACCTGTACTACATTGGTGAGAACTTTTTGGCGATTTTCAACCGTGAGTATCGGCGTGTGGCAGAGCTTCACGTCGAAGCCGGCTGGGTGCCCGCTGACACCCGCGTCGATGAATTAGAGGCCGCCGCTCGAACGGTTTGCGAGCCCAACTTCACCCGACCCCTTGAAGAAGTCTCGTTTGCCGAGTTGGTGGTGGAACTTTTCACTGTCGCGCAGAAATTCAAGTTGACCATCCAGCCTCAGCTGATCATGCTGCAAAAAACGTTATTAAATATTGAGGGCATGGGCCGCGAGCTTTACCCCCAACTCAATATCTGGGAAGTGGCCAAGCCCGAATTGGAAGCGGCCTATCGCGAACGCTATGGCATGGAAAAAACCATTGAGACCATCACCCGCCAGGTCCCAGGTTGGTTGGCGCGCACCCCAGACCTACCCAACATGGTCTTCGATGCGATTCGGCTCGCCGCCTCTGGCCAAATCCGCACCCAAATTGAAGCCAAGGACCTCACCCGTTTGGGTCAAGAGGTTTCAGCGCACAACCACAAGTTGCCCCTGTCTATCTTGGCCGCTGGCCTGATCATTGGCGCCTCGATTCTGATCGGTTATGAAACAGCGCCATTGATCAACGACTACTCCATCCCTGGACTGGTTGGCCTGGTGTGCGGTGTCTTGATTGGCTGGCGAGCGCTCAGACGCCCCAAGCACTAAGAAGCACCCGGCACGACCCGATGCAGGCAAATGGCCTCTATGGCCTCGGGGCTGGCCACAGCGCCGATCAGGGGCGTTGGCATGGGCAATGGCTCAATGGTCCATTGTTTGGGAGTGGGCCAACCCGCGGGGGTCGTCTGCAAACAAAGACTCGGGTGGTCGAATTCTAGATGGGACAGGCTGGTGGCCAAGCGAGCGCCTTGCGCTTTGACCAAAGCTTCGGTTCGGGTCCAACGTTGAAGAAACGCACGCGAGCGCTCAGGCTCATTGAGTGTCTCCATGGCGCTGGCCTCTTTTGGGGCATAACAGCGTCTGGCCATGGCCCCAGCCCGCCCGATGATGCGATTGATCTCAATGTCGATGCCAATCGGCCCCAGACCTGCCACCGCCACCGCCAACCACCCACGGGTGTGGCTGATGTTGATCTCGAGACGCTCATTGACCAAAAATGGTTTGCCTTCGGGGGTTTTCCCTAGGCGGATGTCTTTGCCTGGTTTTTCTAGGTAGCGCCCAAACAACAAGCGCAAAAAAAACTGCTGGCGAATTCTTAGATCGCG
>JAGYMV010000183.1 GCA_018400355.1 Wenzhouxiangella sp. | reverse complement strand
GTCCAAATCACGGCCTTGGGTTTGGGGCTGATGGCGCTGTTGTTGCTGATGGTGGTGCGAAGCGAGCTGATCACCCAATGGCAAGCCACGCTGCCTGAAGATGCGCCCAATCACTTTGTGGTCAACATCCAGCCCGACCAAAAAGACACTGTCTTTAATGCGCTCGACCAAGCAGGCGCCCAAAACTTACAAATGGGTCCGATGGCGTCTGTTCGATTGATCTCCATCAACGATGAGCCACCACCCGCCGATCGGTTCACAGGACAGGTCAACGTCTCTTGGGTGTCGCCTGAAACCATCGATCGGTTGCCACCAGCCAACCAAATCAGTGCAGGCCAGTTTTTTCAAACCGACTCAACCGCTGAGGTCTCGTTGGCCAACCGTTGGGCCGATCGGGTGGGTGTTGGTTTGGGCGATGTGTTGGTGTTTGAATCGGGTGCAGAGGCGTTTTCTGCCACCGTGACCAGCCTAAGAGAGGTGGAGTGGAACTCATTTAACATCAACTTCTTTATCTTGTTGACCCCGGATGCGGGTTTGAGCTTACCCCACCAAAACATCGCCTCGTTTTATTGGCCCGAAGACAATGGTGGTGGCTCGTTGAGTGAGATCAACGATCAATACCCCAATGTGTCGATCTTGGATGTGGGCGGTTTGATTGAACGGGTCTTTGAGATCATTGAACGGGTCAGCCAAGCCGCTGAGGTGGTGTTTGTTCTCACCCTGCTGGCGGGCTTGATTGTTTTGCTGGCCGCCCTAGAAGCCACCCGCGACGAACGGCGTCATGAGTCGGCCTTGATTCGGGCCTTGGGGGCGAGTCGGTCCATGGTCAGGCGGGGTTTGATGATCGAATACGGCATCATGGCTTTGATTGCTGGTGCACTGGCCACGGGTGGGGCGGCCATCACCGGGCAACTGCTGGCCAGTGAGTTGTTTGGCTTTGCCTACACTCCGTCTCCTTGGTTGTTTGTGGGCGGCATCGGTGCGGCTCTACTGCTGATTGTGGGTGCTGGGTGGTTGGGCAATAAAACGGTGATGTCCACACCACCGATGCGCATTTTAAGGGGCAACTGAGGCCCACAGACTCTATGATCAGGCACAGCCTGATCGGGCTCGATTTATTGGCTTGATTTATTGGGTCGAGGTGGCCGGACGAATGTAGGCCCATAAGGCATCGACCATGGCACGCCCAAATTGAGCGCTGCGCATGCCATCCCAGCCCGTCTCGGGCACCGGTGAGTTGGCTGCATCCTTAAAGGGCATCTCCAAAGTCACGGCCAAACAATTGAATGTCTCCGACAAATAGTCTGTGCATTTTTTCAAATCACTGGAATTGGGTGGGTCAATCTCATACCCAAACTCGGTTTGGAAGTCCGGTGAGAGCTCGGCCAGGATCTGCTTGAATCGATCAAAGTCGGCCTGCTTTTGTTCATCCCAGCTGGCGGTTCCTTCAGCGCCTGCAAAAAAATTGTACGGCAACGCCTCATCGCCATGGACATCCAAAGCAATGTCTATGCCAGTCTCTTCCATTTTTTGTCTGACATAGAAGACTTCGGGTGAGCGTTCTGGACTGGGCTCGGCCCACTCGCGGTTTAAGTTCGCGCCGGTGGCGTTGCAACGCAAATGGCCTCGAATGGAACCATCGATGCACATATTCGGGACCACATAGAACACGCACTGGGCCAATAAAGCTCTGGAGACCGCATCGGTCGAATCCAGCAGCCGATCCAAAAAGCCCTCCACCCACCACTCGGCCATGGGTTCACCCGGATGTTGGCGTGCGGTGACCCAAACGATGGTCGGATCGTCTCGTGTTGATTCGGTGGCGGTGATCAAGCTGTGTGCGTGCCCATCGGGCGTGGCGCACAAGCTCTCAATCGAAACCGCTTCTGAGGCTTGCGCCTCGGCCAGCAAAGCCAAGTGGCGAATGTGGCTGTAGGGTTCAAAAAAGGCGTAGTAGACAATGTCGGCCTCGGGTGTGTGTTCAATGGTGAGTCGCTCGCCATCAAACTCGGTGGGCACCCGGAACCAATGCACTTGGTCGTGCGAGGCCACCGCTTGGTAGCCTTTGAAAGCCTCGGCAAATGACGTTTTACCGGCATTTTCAATCACCATAGACAAGTCCATCCCAGCGGCATCACAC
>JAGYMV010000182.1 GCA_018400355.1 Wenzhouxiangella sp. | reverse complement strand
ACCGCCCCTGGCCACCAATCCAATTCGACCATGGGTTTTGCTCAAGCAATCAATCAATAGACTCGATTCGCGCCATGGTCTTCGGTGCAGCACATAACCGTCGGTGACTTCTAGAGTAGCCATGACTACTGGGCATAGCCCAATTGATCAAGTTCGCGTTCGTCATCCATCCAGCCCATGCGGGTTTTCACATGCAATTCCAGATGCACGGGCTTATCAATCAATTGCTCGATTTTTAGTCTGGCCTGAGTCCCCACCCGCTTAAGCACCGAGCCTTTTTGACCAATCACCATCCCTTTGTGTCGGTCTTCACCCACCACAATCAATGCAGAAATCACCGCACGCTTGGGTGAATCCTCATAGCCTTCGATGATCACTGCCAGCCCGTATGGGATTTCTTGATGGAGTTGCAACATCAACTGCTCACGAACCAGCTCGGCCACCAAAAAACGCACGGGTCGATCGGTGAACTGATCGGCTGGATAGACCGGCAAGCCCTCGGGTAAGGAGGCAAAGACTTCATCGACCAAAGTATCGAGCCCACGGCGGGTCTTGGCACTGAAATAGACCACCGCATCAAACGCACACTCCGCCACCAGCGCTTTGGTTTTTTCCAGCAAGACAGCTCGGTCGTTCAATTGGTCAATCTTGTTAAACGCCAAAATCTTTTTTGCGCCAGGATAGCGTGACAGCTTGGCCAAAACGCGCTCATCATCGGGGGTCCAGCGTGTGGCATCGACCACCATCACAATCACATCCACATCTGAGATGCTGGCTGTGGCCACGCGGTTTAATCGTTGGTTAAGGGCGTGGCTTTGCTTGGAGTGAAGGCCGGGCGTATCCACGAATACCGCCTGGCCTCGATCTTCGGTGACCCAGCCACGAATGGAGTGGCGCGTGGTTTGTGGTTTGTGCGTCACAATCGCCAAATCTTCACCGACCAAGGCATTGATCAATGTGGATTTGCCCACATTCGGTCGACCAATTAAGGCGACGTAACCAAACCGTTGCTTTGTTGTGGATTGACTCATTGGGTCTTGTCACTCGCTTGAATCTGATCCAACATTAAACGCGCTGCCATCTGCTCAGCTTTGCGTCGACTGGGTGCGCGTGCTTCAGTAGTGGGCCATGCCCCTTCGATGCAACAAGCCACCACAAACTCCTTGGCGTGATCTGCGCCATGCTCCTCTAAGACCCGATAGTCCGGCAAAGGAGCCCCTTTCCCTTGCAAATGCTCTTGCAGCTTTGTCTTCGGGTCTTTGAGTGTGTCTGCCGGTGGCAGATCAGCCAGACGAGTCGCCAACAGATCGGAGACCACTTGGTAGGCCCGATCAAACCCAGCATCGAGATACACCGCGCCAATCAGCGCCTCAACCACATCGGCCAAAATGGACTCGCGCAAAAAACCGCCACTCTTTTTCTCACCAATGCCGAGCTTTAGAGACCGACTTAGATTCAGGTCCTTGGCGATTTCGGCTAAGGTGGCGTCACGAACCAACCTGGACCGGAGACGACTGAGGTCGCCTTCGGGCGCATGCGGGTGGGTTTGAAACAGCAAGTCGGCAGCCACAAGATTGAGCAAGCTGTCGCCTAAGAATTCGAGACGCTCGTAGTGCGGCGCGCCAAAACTCCGGTGGGTCAGTGCTTGATGGAGCAAGGACTCACTGGCAAACACATGATCAATGCCGTCGATCTTATTCAATGGCTTTACCGATACGATCCCAACCAACACAACCAATCGAGCAGTCCCAATGCATCCAAATGCGGGTCGCTTTGCCCACCAAATGGTCTTCGGGCACAAAGTCCCAAGCACGCGAGTCCAGCGATTGGTCGCGGTTATCACCCAAGACGAAATAATGCCCCTCAGGAACCGTCCAGGTTCGTGTCTGCCGATCTGGGCTGTCTGGATAAATCACAATTTGATGGTCAACCCCATCCAAATTCTCACCAAACAATTGAGGCCGTCGCCCGGGTGGGTTTCTGTTTCGGCCCTCACCTATCCACATCCCCAACTGTTCTTGGGTCATTGGCTCACCATTGATGAACACCAATTTGTTTCGGTAAGTCACCTCATCTCCGGGCAATCCAACCACCCGCTTGATGTAATTCACATTGGGGTCTTTGGGGTAGCGGAACACCATCACATCCCC
>JAGYMV010000181.1 GCA_018400355.1 Wenzhouxiangella sp. | reverse complement strand
CCCTCAGCCAGCGCGCCTTTTTTGAATGATTCGCTCGAGCCTGATGTGTTTGAATCTGATTTATTTGAGTCTCAGCCTCGGCAGCCCCATCAAGACTCAGAGTTATCCAACACAGAAACATCCAACACAGACCCTGTGGGATCCGGGCCAAGTGTGATGGACTTTGGATTTCTAGACCAACCCGATTGGTGGCAGCAAGAGCAGCACATGGGGAAAGTGGCGCTGGTGGTGGGCTTGGTGGTGGTGTGTTTGTTGATGTTGCATGGCTGGTCAAAAGTCGGGGGGACTGGGTGGTCGGATGAGCGAACGCAAACCCTTGGCGCTTTTGGTATCGATGCCCCCACCATGACCCCAGAAGCGGTGACCATGACGCTGGATTTGGCCGAACGGTACTTGGCCATGGGCGATGCAGCCCAGGCCCTGCATTGGCTCGAGGAGGTCATTGCCCATGGCACCCCGAAAGAGGTGCGTCACGCCAAACGCCTGTGGCGGCAAGCCTTGGCTTTGATCCATGGTGTGTCAGAGCCTGGTTCAAGGGCCCGTTGAATGTGTGAGCCAACAACACACCGCCTGGCCGCAGCGATCGAGTATGACGGCACGCCTTTTTTTGGGTGGCAGCGACAACGCCAAACCCCCACGGTTCAAGAGTGTCTCGAAAACGCGCTGTCCAAAGTGGCCGATCACACCATCCAGATCCACGCCTCTGGGCGAACCGATACCGGCGTGCACGCTTGGCGACAAGTGGTGCATTTTGATGTGGAGGCGGAACGCTCAGAAAGAAGTTGGATCTTGGGCACCCAAACCCATTTGCACCCAGGTGTCTCGATGGTGTGGGTCAAACCCGTCGCGCCTGATTTTCATGCCCGTTACTCGGCGCGCGCGCGGCACTATCGTTATCGCATCATCAACCGCCTGCATCGCCCCGCGATTGATCGGCAACGCGCGTGTTGGGTGCACCAACCACTCGATGTTGAGCGCATGCATAAAGCCGCGCAAGCTTTGGTTGGAGAGCATGACTTTTCGAGCTTTCGAGCAGCTGGTTGTCAGGCCAAACACGCCACACGGGCCGTGCATTGGGTCTCCGTCGAACGCGATGGCGATGAGATCGCCATCGACATCCAAGCCAACTCATTTTTGTATCACATGGTCAGAAACATCACCGGCAGCTTGATCTTGGTGGGTCGAGGAGAGCGGCCCAGTTCTTGGATGGCCGAGGTGTTGGCCCAAAAAGACCGCACCCAATCGGGGATGACAGCGCCCGCCCATGGCTTATATTTCATGCGCTCCGTGTATCCTACTCATTTGGGGTTGCCCGATGAAGTGTCTGAGCCAAGCCAATGAGTGAGATGTGGACCAAAGTCTGTGGGATCACCGAGGCGAAAACGGCCGAGCACTTGGTGGCCGCAGGGGTCAATGCCATGGGGCTGGTGTTTGTGCCCAAAAGCCCACGTGCGCTGGAGATCGACACCGCCAAAGCGCTGGCCGAACTCACCGGCCCGGCGATCTGTCGCATTGGCCTTTTTATGGATGCGCCCCATGCGTTTGTGGAACAGGTCATCGCCCAAGTGCCATTGGACGCTTTGCAGTTTCATGGACAAGAGAGCGCATTGGATTGCGAACGCTACGGGCTGCCGTATCTCAAAGCCCTGGGCTTGGCCGATGCGGTCCCTGACACTGTGTGGCTCGAGCGGGCGGCTGAGTATCAAAGTGCCAAGGCGTTGTTGATTGATTCACACGCATCGGGTCAAATGGGGGGTACGGGGCAGGCGGGTGATTGGGCGCGTCTAAAGCGCTTGACCCAGTCTCTGTACAAGCCATGGATCATGGCTGGGGGCTTGGGCCCTGACAATGTGGCAGATGCCATCGTGGCATGCTCACCCGATGGGGTGGATCTTTCCAGTGGGGTGGAAAGCCAACCTGGCATCAAAGATCATGGCAAGATAGACGAGTTGATGAGCGCCATGGCTGCGGTCTCGACACAACCAAAAAACGGAGTCCATTTCGATGGCTAAGCCTTTAGCAGATATGCAAGCAACGTTTGACCCCATGGCAGTCATGCCCGATGCCAGCGGTCACTTTGGTGTTTATGGCGGACGGTTTGTTTCAGAAACCTTAATGCCTGCGCTCGAAGAGTTGGAAGTGGCTTGGCGTCGC
>JAGYMV010000180.1 GCA_018400355.1 Wenzhouxiangella sp. | reverse complement strand
GGGGTTCACGCTTTGCTGAAACCCATCATTGAGTGCGGTTTCAAACAAACTCAAACGGGCTTTGTCTGCATAGAGACCCAGTGCCGCCATGGCCACCGAGCCCAAACCCCGACGTGGCGCGTTGGCCACCCGCATGAAGGCGGGATTGTCGTTGGGGTTTAACAACAAACGAAGATAAGACAAGCCATCTCTAATCTCGCGGGCATCAAACCAGCTCGGGCCACCAGAGACCACATAAGGCACCCCAAGCTCTCTGAGTGCGAGTTCAATGGCTCTGGCTTGTTGGTTGGACCGGTACAGCACGGCGCATTGGCCCCAGGGCGTTCGGTTGCCATGGTGTGTGCCAACAATGTCTCGTGCCACACCCTCGGCCTCGTCTCGGTCGTTGGCATAACCCATCACCGAGACCCGATCACCGGGGCCAAGTTCACTCCACAGGCGCTTTTCAAACGCGTGAGGGTTATTGGCAATCAGCGTGTTGGCTGATTTTAGAATATGGCCAGAAGAGCGGTAGTTTTGTTCTAACTTCACCACTTTGAGGGTTGGGTAGTCGCGTTCTAAGTGCACCAAGTTGTCTGGTCTGGCGCCACGCCAACCATAAATGGATTGGTCGTCATCACCGACGGCTGTAAGCCCGGGCCGGTCCCCCACCAACGCCTGCATTAACTGATATTGCGCTTGGCTGGTGTCTTGGTACTCATCCACCAGCAAATAACCGATGCGTTGGTGCCATTGATGACGAATCTCTGGGTTGTTAAATAGCACCAAAGGCAGACGAATCAAATCATCAAAATCCACGGCGTTTAGAGCCGCCAAACGCTCATCGTATTGCGCGTAAATCGAGGCGGATTGCGTACTCGATTCGTCTGTCGCCAACCCAAGGGCATCATCCACGCTCAAAGAGGCGTCTTTGTAACGACCGATGCCGCCTTGGACCGCCCAAATCATTTCATTGGGCGCGTTGGACGGCAACAGCTCTCGAATCAAATCAAAGGCAGAGTGCTGGTCTAGAATCGACAGGCCGCGTCTCCGACCAATGGCTTCTGGGTGGCCTTTGATGATTTGCCAACCCAAAGAATGGAATGTTGAGACCAGCGCCTCGCTGGCTTGTTTCCCCAAACGCTGGCGCATTTCTTTGGCGGCTTTGTTGGTGAACGTGATGGCCGCAATTTCACTGGGCTTGAAATGGTTTTGTTGGATCAGCCAGTTGATTTTCTCGGTAATGACCCGAGTTTTTCCAGAACCAGCGCCTGCCAACACCAGCAACGGGCTTTCAATGTGGCGGACGGCTGATCGTTGGGCGGGATTGAGTGTCGACATCGCCCGAAAGGGTAGCCTATTCCCGCTATACTGCGTGGGATGAAACACACATTGATGACAAAGTTTTTGGTTTTCGGGCTGGTTTTGGGGGTTTTCTTGCTCGCGGTTGGCTCGGTGCCAGCGGCCGTTGATGAATTAAAGCTCAAACAAACCCAAAAAGCGCTGATCGCCGACCAGCGCTTGGTCGGCAATGTCGCTGCCCAAGCCAAACGCGAGGGGGTTGTGGTCGATGTGCCCCAGTTGTTTGTTTATTACGGAGACACCTCGCCGGCCTATCACTTGGCGGGCTTTCGGCCCACTTTGGTGCGCGAACTGGACATGATCATCGATGCCCGCCGCATGGAACGGTCGATGGTGGGTTTGAGTCGCTTGCTGGAACGGGCCGAAACAACCGATGGATCAACCGTCTCTGTTGCTGACTTACCTGAGGCCGATCTCTATGTTGTGCTGTATGAACGGGTGGCCTGCGAGCCTTGCGGGGTGGTGAGACAAACCGTTCAAGATTGGCTGGCCGATCGTCCAGACACGGTTTTCTGGATCACCATCTCACTCGACAAATAAAGACGCGCTGATTCATCTTTGAGGCAATTAACCCCACCGCGTGGCGCGGTCGTGCGGGCGGTGGTAGTCCAATGCCGGGCCGATGGGCACAATGAAATGCGGGTTAATGGTGTCGTGCGAGCCATAGTAATGAAGCTTGGCGGCCTCAAACTCCATGGTCTCTGCAATGCCTGGGTGCTGATACAAATCCCGCACGTACTGACTTAAGTTCGGGTAGTCCTCAATGCGGCGAATGTTGCATTTAAAGTGGCCCACATACACTGCATCAAAGCGGATTAAAGTGGTGAATAAGCGCCA
>JAGYMV010000018.1 GCA_018400355.1 Wenzhouxiangella sp. | reverse complement strand
ATTGATGAGGGTCGGTTTGTTGACCTTCTAGAAATCGATGCCGCCTCGCGAACCAAGGTGGATGACACCCGCGATATTTTGGACAACGTGCAGTACGCCCCAGCACAGGGGCGCTTCAAGGTCTATCTGATCGATGAGGTGCACATGCTGTCCAACCACAGCTTCAATGCCTTGCTCAAGACGCTCGAAGAGCCGCCTGAGCATGTGAAGTTTGTGTTGGCGACCACGCACCCACAAAAAATACCGGTCACCATTTTGTCTCGGTGCCTTCAATTTAACTTGCGCCGTTTATCGGTCGAGCAGATTGGAGAGCAAATGGCTCAGATTTGTCAGTCTGAGGGATTTGGGGCATCTGCAGAGGCGATTCGGCACCTGTCTGTGGCCGCCGATGGGAGCATGCGAGACGGCTTGAGCCTTCTGGACCAAGCATTGGCCGCAGAGGACGAGCTGAGCGAAGCCAATGTGCTCGAGATGTTGGGTAGCGTTGAGCAACGGCACGTGCACGGTCTGTTGCAAGCCTTGGCTGCCAATCGTCCCGGGGATGCCGTTGGCATCGTCGACGAGGTGTTTGCCCAAGCCCGCGATATGAAGCAGTTACTGGGCGAGCTGGCGGAGGCTTTGCATCGAATTGGCTTAATTCAACAGTTGCCGGATTATCGAGACGATAGCCGCCACGATTGGGATGAGTTGGTGGGTCTGGCTTCCAAGTTTGATCCAGAAGATGTGCAGTTGTTTTACCAGATCACAGTGACGGGTCGAGAAGACTTAAAACTCGCGCCCAGCGAGAAGACCGGTTGTCAAATGACGATCTTGCGGTTGTTCGCCTTCCAGCCGGCCACACAAGGTGCGGTGTCGCCTGTGGGTGATTCAGGGCAACAGCGTGCATCTGAGGGCAGTGGCCCCGCCACAGGCAGCAAACCAGTGGAAACCGGGACATTGGATCTGGCGCCTGGCGGCTGGTCAGATGTGCTCGAGGCATTGCCCATCAACGGCTCAGTGAAAGCCGTGGCTGGGCTTTTGGTTGTCTCTTCCGTGGCAGCCAACAAAGTCCACTTCAATGTGGCCAGCGATGACAAGATTCTGATCACACCGCGCTTTCAAGAGACCCTTTCCAAGGCACTGTCTGAGTATTACGGTCTGGAGGTTCAGGCCGTCGTTGCAGCCGTTGAGCAGCACGATCAGCAAACACCAGCCGAGCTTGCTCACCAAGAAGTTGAGGAGGCTCAATCAAATGCGCAGGCAGCCATTGAGTCTGACCCTGTCATTCAGAAACTCAAAAAACGTTTTGATGCAACCGTTGTTCCGGAATCGGTTCGGCCGGTTGACACAAGGAGTCACTAGCCATGAAGGGAAACATCGCGCAGCTCATGCAGCAGGCACAGAAAATGCAAGAGCAAATGAAAAAGGCCCAAGAAGAACTCGGTCAATTGGAAGTGATTGGGCAGGCGGGTGGCGGATTGGTCTCCATCACCATGAATGGTCGCCACGAAGTCAGGCGGGTCAGCATTGATCCAGAGATTGCAGACGACCGCGAAATGATCGAAGATCTGGTGGCGGCTGCGATCAATGATGCCATCAACAAAGTCCAAGAGACCAGCCAAGAAAAAATGTCCGGGTTGACCAGTGGGCTGAATTTGCCACCTGGCTTTCAACTGCCCTGAGCCCTGGATGGTCTGACCCATTGAGTACCGATCCATTTGATGAGTTGCTGGATGCTTTGCGCTGCTTGCCAGGCGTGGGCAAGCGATCAGCGCAGCGCATGGCTTTGCAACTTCTGGAAAGAGACAGGGCAGGCGGTCGGCGGCTGAGTCAAGCTTTGGGTCAGGCGATGGAGCACATCCGGCGCTGTGAGGCGTGTCGCAACTTCACTGTGGAACCGACCTGCAAAATTTGCCGAAACTCGGACCGTGATGAGTCAATTTTGTGCGTGGTGGAAAGCCCAGCCGATGTGCTGGCCATTGAGGGCGCAACGGGGTTTCAGGGACGATATTTTGTGCTGTTGGGCCGGTTGTCGCCACTCGATGGCATCGGGCCCGCTGAGTTGGGCTTGTCGGACCTGGCCAGTCGACTGGAAAAAGAACCCATCAAAGAAATGATCATTGCCACCAACACGACGGTGGAGGGAGAAGCGACGGCTCATTATCTCCGTGAGATGGCCACTCGAGAGGGGGTGAGGGTGTCTCGCTTGGCCCAAGGGGTGCCGCTGGGGGGTGAGCTTGAACACACCGACCGATCCACATTGGCCCATGCTTTTGGTTCGCGGCAGACCATGCCTTGATCGGTCTTTGACCCAATTGAAAAATTGGCAAGCGACCTTTCGATCACTTGCCAAATCACACAAGCCTCAGGGTTGCTCAGCGCCCAAACTCAGTCGGTCTCTGTTTTGATCGACTGTTCGAAGACCAATGCCTCTGACGTTGATTAATTCGTCGACATCTTCAAATTGTCCAAATTCTTCTCGGTAAGCAACGATGGCCTGCGCTTTTGAAGGCCCAATGCCGACAAGAACCTGTGAGATTTCTTCTGCGTTGGCGGTGTTGATATCAACCCGCCCCGTTTGGGCGAGCGCTGCGGTCTGCAGCACAACAGCCAAAATCAATGCGTTCAGTGTGGTGGATACAAACGATCGAATTTTCATGCATAACTCCTTCCTAGTTGGGTGTCCCTAACCAAGCATCAGTTGGTTAGTCCTGAGTGCATCCAAAGCCAGTGGATGCTGTCGGTCAGAGTACGCTGGCAAAGCCCGCTGGCCCCATCGGACAAATTGGCTTTGTCGAGTCAGAAAAAGCCCATAGAACCCGGCGTGTCAATTTTTTAAGCCTTCTCATGTTTTGAGAAAACCACGTTGTTTAATAGACCCTGAGCCCAAGCAAAGCGCGACGGCCCAAACCAACATTGACCAGGAGAACAGCATGAAACAGTCCAATGTGACCCCAATCACTCAGCGCACAGACAAGCGTGGCGCGGTCGTTTCGACCCGTAGCTTTCGCGATCAGATTGTTGGTAAGACCATTCAGGCCGTGGTTGCAAAGCCTGGGCGAGCGGGCCAGCCACCCATGGTGTTGATGATGCAGTTTGACGATGGCACGGTGGTGGAGTGGGTCTCTCCCCGCTCTGATGCCATCTTACGGCGCGCGCTCTCCACTCGGGCCATTGGATCCATGGCCGAGCCAGAAACCCTGCAATTGCCTTTGATGGAGCCGGGTCATTACCACCACGCTTGAGGCCCATGAAAGAGCCGTTGAAATGTTATCCACATAAGCTGTGGATAACGTTGTGGGCAAAGTGGAGCGGTGGGGTGTGTCACCGCACTCGGAGCGATTTGTACAAAATTTATACAATCTGTTAAGTGTTTTAAATACAATGACTTAAGTCGCATGTGGCGCCGATCCGTGTGCGTCACAAAAGTGTTAAACGAGGAATCAGTGGCTTGTGCATAAACTCCGCAAGTAGTACTGCATAAACCCTCTCTAAGTGCTTGAATTTTGGTTCACGCCAAAGCCTGGGCGTCGATCTCATCGGGCCAGGCGCGAAGCGCATCGACCAGTGCTTGACGCTCGGGGTGATCGGCGGCCAGTTGATCCACCTCTGAATGGAACTCCTTAAGCGTCAGACCACCACCTGGAACCCCGGTGATCAGGCGTTGTTTGCGGTCTGCCAGCCAACGGGCCTGTTCATCAGCACTCAAAGATGCGGGGTAATGCCTCGCTCGGTAGCGAAACAGCAGGGTGTTGAGCCGAGCATCGCTGAATGCCTCATCCAGATCGGCCAAAGCCGGACCGTCCATCTTGGCAATCTGCCGAACCAAGTTCTGATCTTGGCGCGGGACAAAGCCACCATATAAATTGGCCTCTGGGTCCACATCGGCCTCAGCAAAGGGTGGCCTCTCAGCAAACACTTGACCCAGTTGACGGGCCCAATCCGGGTTGTTAGCAAATGTGGTCTGATGGTGGCGGATCTGTTCAAGGTCTAGGCCCAATCGAACCTGAGTGTCGACATCGGCCACCGACAGAGGCGCGAGCATGGGGCATTGATTGATTTTGATGGTGGTCACTGGGAGTCGATCTGGCGCTGTGTTCTCAGGCGTTGGCGTGCCCGCCAATTGAGCTTTCCAATCGTCCATCGATCCTTTGAGTGCCACCGCTGGGTCCTCGGCCAAATCCCACGCAAGCCACTGATTGTTGAACTTTGGGTGACGGGCAAAGGGCAATACAACACTCACCGACCCAGGTCTTTTGGCAAAAAACGAGCTGGCCATCAAAAGAGGCTCGCCTTGGGCCAGTAAGCCGTCCACACGTGACTTGTCTCTCAACTCCAGCGCCCAAGCCCAAAGCTTGGGTTGCTGTTTGAGTAGCATTTGCGCCAAACCCAGCGTGTTTTCTACATCCACCAGTGCATCGTGGGCACAGTCGGTGTCCAGGCCGTTGGCTTTGGCGATGTCTTCTAGTCGAAAACTGGGCTGGCCATCTTCATAATCCGCCCACTCGATCCCCTCAGGCCGAAGCGCCCGCGTGAGCCGCAGCACGTTGATGAGATCAAACCGCGAGTTGCCGTTGGCATATTCTCGAGCATATGGGTCGAGGAAGTTTCGCCAAAACAGATGGCGGGTGACTTCATCATCAAACCGGAAGTTGTTATACCCCACAACGCACGTGCCCGGCCGACTCATGATGTCCATGATCTGTTGCGCGAATCGAGGCTCTGCCTCGCCTTTGGCCAGGGCAGTTTGTGGTGTAATGCCAGTCACAAGACATGCACCGGGCTGTGGCAGAGTATCGCTTCCGGGTTGGCAGTAAATAATGGTGGGTGACTCGATGGGTTCTAGTTTGTCATCGGTGCGCAGAGCAGCAAACTGACAGGGCCGATCAGATCTTGGGTTGGCACCAAAGGTTTCGTAGTCGTGCCAAAGAAAGGTGTCGTTACTCATCACATCTGCATTGTAACGCGACTGGTTTGGATAAAATAAGCACCCTTGGGTGGTGGAGGTCTTTTTGATGAATGCAACAGAGCATGGGTCGGTAGCCAATACAATGGAAAAAGCCACATTCGGCGCGGGATGTTTTTGGGGTGTGGAAGCCCGATTTCGGAAACTCGACGGCGTCCGAGATGCCACGGTTGGCTATATGGGTGGGCACACCACTGAGCCGAGCTATGAGCAAGTGTGCACCGGCACCACAGGTCATGCTGAAGTGGTTGAAGTCATGTTTGATCCCGCGACAATCAGCTATGAGGCCTTGGTTCGGGCCTTTTTTGACTTGCATGACCCCACCCAGGTCGATCGTCAGGGCCCGGATGTGGGGCGCCAATACCGCTCGGTGATCTTTGTTCACAATGAGGAACAAAAACAGGTGGCCAGCGCCGTCAAAGCGGCCCTCGATCAGACCGGTCAGTATGCTGCACCGATTGCGACTGCTGTGGAGGCGGCCGGTACTTTTTGGCGAGCCGAAGACTATCACCAACAATACTTGGCCCGCCGCGGTGGACAGTGCGGGGCGTGAATGCGCCCACACACAGCGCGGGTCGGTTGGTGTTGGTCCGGCATGGCCAAGGATCATTGGGTACGGATGATTATGACCGGCTCTCTGACATTGGCTGGATACAAAGCCAACAGCTGGGCCATCGGTTGCGGGCCGATTATGGTGTGTTTGAAACCGTTTGGCTTGGCTCGCTCAAGCGCCACCACCAAACGGTGGACGGCCTTGAGATCGAATCAAAGCGCGCGGTTGAACCTGACCTCAATGAATACACCGTCGATCAATTGATCGGCTCTGCATTGGCTCAGGCCAACGCGCTGGGCTTGTCGGTTCCAGATGACTCGGCCTTTGACAATCCCAAGGACTATCTGGAGACATTTTTGGCCTGGTTCCCAGAAGTTCTGGCGCATTGGCAATCGGGTGGTCTGACCTGCGAGCACAATGGCCATTGGGATGCATTCTTTGAGCGCGTGACTCGCCCTTTGTCGGATTGGCACGGACGGGTTCTAGCGGGTGAGACGGTGGTGGCTGTGACCTCAGCAGGTGTGATCAGCACCATGGCCACTCATGCACTGGACCAATCGCTGGCTTGGCAACGGCACTGCAATGTCAGCCTGTACAATGCCTCGGTGACCGAGTTGTCTTTGAAAGATGGCCAATGGCAATTGCATAAACTCAATTGCATAGGCCACCTCGAAGACCCCATGCATCAGACATTCGCATAAAGCAGCCGATAACCCACAGGAGCCGCCATGAACACATCGACCCAAGAAATCAAAGACCAACCCGTTGCGATCATCACGGGATCCAGCCGGGGCATTGGCAAAAGTGCCGCACTGTTGTTGGCCGAGCGGGGCCATCGCGTGGTGGTATCCAGCCGCAATCAAGACAGTTGCCAGCTGGTGGTTGACGAGATTAAAGCCCAGGGGGGTGAAGCGACTGCGATTGCCTGCCACATCGGCCATGAGGAACAACTCGAGGCACTGATTGAAGGCACGCTGAAAGTGTATGGGCGCATTGATGCGCTGATTGTCAATGCCGCCAGCAATCCAGTGTATGGGCCATCCGATCAGGTCGATCAAAAAGCCTTTGATGTGATCATGAGAAACAACGTCTATGCCTCCATGCGCTTGGCGCATCTGGCCAAAGCGGCCATGAAACAAGCGCCAGCGCCGAGTGTGGTGTTCGTCTCTTCGATCGCTGGGCAGTTTGGTAACCGAGCCATCGGGGTTTATGGCATGTCCAAAGCAGCTGAGAATCAATTGGTCAGAAACTTGGCGCTTGAGCTTGGTCCTCAAGGGATCCGGGTCAATGCCGTCGCACCCGGTTTGGTCAAGACTGATTTTGCGCAAGCGTTGTTGGAGAATGAAAAGATGGTGCGGTATTTTGAAACCACCACACCACTGCAGCGCTTGGCCGAACCAGAAGACATTGCCCGTGTGATTGCTTTTTTGGCTGGCCCAGACTCAGGCTGGCTTTCTGGCCAAGTGATCACTGCCGATGGTGGTTTATCGGTGACCGGCGGGTTTTAGCGCACCACCGTCACGGTGCAGGCTGCCGCATCAACAATGGCTTTGGCGACCGATCCCATGAGCAATGTCTCTAGGGGTCCTTTGCTGCGATGCCCCAGCACAATGTGGTTCACGCCCTTTTCTTTGGCATAGGCCAGTAGCGTGGGCACAGGCTCACCTTCCAAGATTTCGGTGTGCAACCGAACATCGGTGTGCGTGGATTGGGTGGTGGTTGAGAGCTTGGATAAGCACGCTGCCAATCGGAGGCGCTCTGCTTCAATCAGGTCTGAGCGATCTTCTGGGTCAGCCAAGACAATCGCTGGGCTGTGAATGACGGCCACGGCACTGATCATGCCGCCGGCATGAGAGACCATGTCTTTGGCATGGCAAAAGGCTTGTTGACTCAGCGCTGAACCATCAACACCCACCAAGCAGTGATGTGATTGCTCAGTGGGTGTGGGTGATGGCATCAGAAAAAACCGTTTAGGCTTGCATGCCTCGGATGTGCTGGTTCAGGCGAGATTTGTGTCGCGCTGCCTTGTTGGCGTGCATAATGCCTTTTGAGACAGAGCGATCAATGGCTGGTGCCGCTGATGCATACGCCTCTTTGGCTGCATTTTGATCGCCTGCTTCAATGGCTTTCAAGACTTTTTTGATTTGGGTCCGAACGTGCGAGCGCAGCGCCGCATTGTGCTGACGATGACGTTCTGACTGACGGGCCCGCTTACGGGCTGAAACACTATTGGCCACGATTGACTCCTGGGTACAGGGTTTTTAGTAAAGATAGCCGAGTATTGTCAGATGATTTGGGCTGACAGTCAAGCCAAATGGGCATGATATGAGTTTATTGCGTCACACCTTCAATTTTGGTTCGATGACCCTGATCTCCAGGATTTTGGGTTTTGCCCGCGATGTGGTGCTGGCGCGCTGGTTCGGGGCGGGGCTGGCGATGGACGCTTTTGTCGTGGCCTTCAAGATCCCCAACTTCTTGCGCCGCCTGTTTGCTGAGGGTTCGTTCTCTCTGGCCTTTGTGCCTGTGCTCAATGAATACAAGGAAAAAGGGGACCACGAGGCACTGCGTGAGCTGATTGACGCCACCACGGGGTCTTTGCTGGCGGTGTTGTTGATCATCACGGTATTGGGGATGTGGGGCGCGGGCTGGGTGATCCGGTTATTTGCGCCCGGGTTTATGGCCGACCCCACCCAGCTGATGTTGGCCACTGATATGCTTCGCGTGACTTTTCCTTATCTTTTGTTTATTGCACTCACGGCGCTGGCTGGTGGCATTTTAAATACCTTGGGCCGGTTTGCGCTGCCGGCTCTCACACCCGCCTTATTGAACCTATCCATGATCACCGCTGCGGTGGCGTTCAGTCGGTATTTTGACCCACCGATCAAAGCATTGGCCTGGGGGGTGTTGGCCGCTGGGGTTTTGCAACTGGCCATTCAGCTGCCCTTATTGGTGCGTCACCGTGTGATCCCCAGGCCTTGGCCAAACTTTTCTCATCCCGGCGTTCGACGCATTTTAAAGCTGATGGTGCCGACTTTGTTTGGTTCATCGGTCGCTCAGATCAATTTGTTGCTCGATACCTTGATCGCCTCTTTGTTGATGGTGGGCAGTATTTCTTGGCTGTATTACGCCGATCGATTGATGGAATTCCCATTGGGCTTGTTTGGCGTGGCCTTGTCCACAGTGATTTTGCCGACACTCTCACGCTTGTACGCGCGCCAAGACACACACCAGTTTCGAGCCACACTGGACTGGGCCTTGTGGATGGGCTGGGTCATTGGCCTGCCATCGGCCATCGGGCTGGCTTTGTTGTCTGGTCCGACCATCGCCACCCTGTTTCACTATGGCGCCTTTGGCTTGGGTGATGTCCAGATGGCGGCGTGGGCATTGATGGCTTACTGCATTGGATTGCCCGCCTTTATTGGCGTCAAAGTTCTCGCACCGGCTTTCTTTTCTCGGCAAGACGCCAAGACGCCCGTGCGCGTGGCGGTGGTGGCATTGTTAACCAATATGGTCCTCAATGTTGTTTTTGTCTTAGCGATGGTGGCTTGGTGGAGTGGTTTTGATTTCAGTCACGGGTTGATGCATGCATTGGCCAGTTACCCCGGATTGCATGTTGGCTTGGCCACGGCTTCCAGCGTCACGGCGTGGCTCAACGCCGGTTTGTTGTGGCACCACTTAAAGGCCGTTGATTTGGCGCCCCGTATTGCCCCAAAACGGGTGATGGCGGTGGGTGTGGCCGGTTTGGTGATGGCGATGGGCTTGTGGTTGGTCGTGCCAGCAACCCAAGACTGGGTCGCGTGGACGTTGTTCAGGCGCGTTTATCAATTGTTGGCTTTTGTGGGGCTGGGTGCGGTGTTGTTTGCCGCGACCTTATGGGTTTTTGGCGTTCGGTTTGGTGATTTCCAACGCCCCAGCGATGAGCAAACCCGATAGAATATGGCCCACCCATGGACCTGATCCGAACGCGCCTGCCCATTGAATCAACCACCCCTGATGCGGTGGTGGTGATTGGCAATTTTGATGGGCTTCATTTGGGTCATCGTGCCCTGATCGATCGCATGCATGCATTGGCCAAGCCTTTGGGGTTGGTGCCCTCGCTGTTGTGTTTTGAGCCCCTGCCAGCCACCGTGTTCGACCCCACCCATCCCGTGTTGCGGTTGATGTCGGTGCGAGACAAAATCATTCAGTGCCGACACTTGGGCATTGAGCGCTTGTTGATGCGGCCATTCAACCGCGCCTTCGCCGCACTGAGTCCCGAGGCATTTGTTGATCAAGTGGTGGTTCAGCAGGCCCGCGCTTGCCAGGTCATCGTGGGCGAGGATTTTCGGTTTGGTGCCAAGGCCCAAGGAGACGTTGATTTGCTGATCAGCCTGGGTGCCAAAAAAGGATTTGAGGTCCACCCAGTGGCCGCTGTCGAGCAATTTGGTGAGCGGATTTCTTCGACGCGGTTGAGAGATCGGTTGGGCCAAGGCGATCTCGAGACCGCTGAAAAAATGCTTGGCAGGCCTTATGCCATGAGCGGTCGGGTATTGCACGGCCAACAGCTGGGGCGTCAATTGGGTTTTGCGACAGTGAATATCAGGCCACCATTGCCCCCGGCTTTAAGTGGTGTGTTTGCTGTTAGAGTGAGCGCCGATGATGCACAAGGGCCACAAAATCACCCCGGTGTGGCCAGCCTTGGGCTGCGTCCGACCGTGGGCGGGAAAAATTGGCTGTTGGAAGTGCATCTTTTTGACTATGATGGCTCTTTGTATGGCCAACATTTGACCGTTGAGTTCGAAGCCTTTATCCGAGCCGAGGAAAAATTTGATTCACTGGATGCCATGGTCGAGCAAATGCACGGCGATGCAGATCAGGCCAGAGCACAGCTAAAGATGAGCGGCCAGTGATGCCCAACACCAAACAAACAACCAAAAAGTAAACACAATGGATTACAAAGACACCATCAACTTGCCGCAAACCGATTTTCCGATGAAGGCACAGTTGGCCAATCGTGAGCCCGGCATCTTAGAGGCCTGGCAAAAGGCCAAGTTGTACGAGGCCATCGCTGAAGCGACCAGTGAGCGGCCAGCATTTGTTTTGCATGATGGCCCGCCCTATGCCAATGGTGATATCCATATTGGTCATGCGGTCAACAAGATCCTCAAAGACATCGTGGTTCGGTCCAGTTTGCTGTCTGGGTTTCGGGCGCCGTTTGTGCCTGGTTGGGATTGCCATGGCTTGCCGATTGAGCTGCAGGTCGAAAAAAAGATTGGGAAAGTGGGCGAGAAAGTAGACGCCAAAACATTTCGGGCCAAGTGTCGCGAGTATGCGGACAAACAAATCCTCAATCAGTGCGAAGACTTCGTCCGCTTGGGGGGTTTGGCTGACTGGTCAAACCGCTATGCATCGAGAGATTTTTCTTATGAGGCCAGCATGCTTCGCGCATTGGCTCAGATTGTCGAGCGCGGTCACCTCAAGCGCGGCGTTAAGCCGGTTCATTGGTGTTTTGATTGTGGCTCGGCATTGGCCGAAGCAGAAATTGAATACGATGAGAAAAATTCAACAGCCATCGATGTGCTGTTTCCCGCTGTCGACCCCAATGCTTTGGCCTCGGTATTTGGTGTCGAGGAGCTGACCGAGCAGGCGGGTGTTGTGATTTGGACCACCACACCCTGGACCATTCCCGCCAACCAAGCGGTGTGTTTGAATGCTGAGCTCGACTATGTGTTGGTGCGTGGTGAGCAAGCCCATGAGGGCGGCAACACGCGCGTCTTGGATTTGGTGGTTGCCAAGGCGCTGATCGATTCGGTGGGTGAGCGCATTGGTCTGAAAGACCCGGTGGTTCGGGGTGAGGTCAAAGGCCAAGCGCTTGAGCATCTGTTGCTTCACCATCCCTACAATGGACATCAGGTGCCAGTGATTCTGGGTGAGCATGTCACCACAGAAACAGGGACAGGGGCTGTGCATACGGCACCGGGGCATGGGCAAGAAGATTTCGAGGTGGGCCAAGTTTATGGGCTGGATGTCGTCAATCCCATCGATGGCCGAGGCGTCTTTGTCGACAACACGCCCGTGGTTGCGGGACAATTTGTGTGGAAAGCCAATGCCATCTTGGTCGAGCACATGCGGGCCAATGGCACCTTATTGGCCGATGAGGCATTCCAGCATTCCTATCCACACTGTTGGCGCCACAAGACCCCGACCGCTTTTAGAACCACCCCCCAGTGGTTCATTTCCATGGACCAAGCCGGTCTTCGCGCGCAAGCACTCAAAGCCATTGATACCGTGCGATGGGTGCCTGAGTGGGGCAAGGAACGGATTGAGTCAATG
>JAGYMV010000179.1 GCA_018400355.1 Wenzhouxiangella sp. | reverse complement strand
CACACACGAAAGCCGGCTTTGGCCAACAAGGCGGTGGTGCAGGCACCGGCCACGCCACCACCGACCACAATGGCATCAAAATCAAACGCGGTCATGGGGCTGGCCCTGGGTTGATTGTTGGTTTCGAGTTGGGTTTGGGTGTTTTTTGGCCAATGAAGCCACCGGCTCGCGAAAGCCCATGGCCGCTCGAACCAAACGCCGAGTCAGTGCGGGCGAGGCGGCGTGTGCGGCCAAACCCAGCCCACCCATGAGACGCACCCAACCCATGGGGTGGGCGAAAGCCCGCGCGAGTGTGTCGGTGTAGCGGATGGTGGCGCGCTGATCATCGGCGCGGGCGCGTTGATAGGCCAGCAGGGCTTGAGCCACATCCTCTTCCAGCGCGGGGCACAGGGCATCGATGAGTCCAGCCACGTCTCTGAGCCCCAAATTAAACCCTTGCGCCGACACCGGGTGGACTGCATTGGCGGCATTGCCCACCAACACCACCCGCCCTGAGACCACCTGGGGGCTGTGTTGTTTGATCAAGGGGTAGCTCGCTCTGGGGCTGGGTTTGGAAAACCCACCCAAACGCGGGCCAAAGCGCTCAGACAAAGCCCCCATCAGGGTCTCGTCTGACCATTCCAAGGCCTCATCAATGGCCTGTGTTTCATCGATCCACACCACGCCATAGCGGCCTTGGGCTTGGGGCAAAAGCGCTAAGGGCCCGTGGGCCGTGAAACGCTCAAACGCGGTCTCGGGCATGGGCTTTTGGGCCGCGACATTAAATACCATCGCCCGCTGAGAATAATCGTGGTGATCCACAGGCAGGCCCAGTTGTTGTCTAATCAACGACTGCGTGCCATCGGCACCCACCAAAACCCGGGTGCTGAGGGTGGTGCCATCATCGAGGCTGACATCCACGTGTGTGGGGCCATCTTTAAAACCCACCAAGGCTTGGGGGCAAAAAATCTGAATCCCTGGGTGGTTGGCCAAACGATCGAGCATGCATTGACCCAACGCGCGCGCCACCACGACTTGCCCAAAATACGGGCGCGTGGGGTCGGTGTCCTCACCAATGAGATCGGCATGTTCTAGCGCATTCAAATGCAAATGCCCAAACCCATGTTGTCGGTTGATGTGGATGTGTCTGACGGGCACCCGAATCAAATCATCGGGCAAGAGGTCTAGGTTGTCTAAAACGTTGAGCGAGGCGGCATTCAATACCAAGGTGCGCTCATCGTGACTGGGCAGCGGCTGGTGATGGTGTTCGGTGGGCTCAATGAGGGCGATGTTTAAACCCCGATCGGCCAAGCCCAACGCCACGCTTGCACCCACCAGCCCACCACCGGAGACGACGACATCAAACACGTTGTTGGCCACCGCACTCACTGCATCAACGCCTCAATCTCATCAACGGTCTTTGGAACAAGGGCCGTCAACACCTCTGGGGCATCGCGGGTGACGCGAATATCATCTTCGATGCGAATGCCAATGCCTCGAAAGGCCTCGGGGATGTCATTGCCATGGTCGATGTAGAGACCTGGCTCAACCGTTAAGACCATGTTTCTTTCCAACACCCGCCACTGTTCATCGATCCGGTAATCGCCGACATCGTGCACATCCAAGCCCAACCAGTGGCCGGTCTTGTGCATGTAAAAGCGCCGATAGGATTCGGTCTCTAAATTCTCTTCCATCGAGCCTTTTAAAAAACCCAAATCGATCAAACCTTGGGTCAACACTTCCGTCGCTTTGTCATGGAAGTCATGGTACGACCGCCCAAGGCGAACACAATCGATCGCCTGCATTTGGGCATCCAAGACCACCTCATACACCGCGCGCTGTTCGGGTGAAAAACGACCCGAGACGGGGAAGGTTCTTGAGATGTCAGCGGCGTAGCCGTGGATCTCACAACCGGCGTCAATCAATACCAAGTCGTTTGGATCTAAGTCTTGATTGTTGTTGATGTAGTGCAAGATCAAGGCCCGCTCACCACCGGCGACAATGGGTTGATAGGCGGGCTGAGCCTGATGTTCGGCATAGGCACCAATCAAGGTGGCGTGCAATTGCGCTTCGTTGCTCACCTGAGGCGCCCGTTGCATGGCCAAAGTCATCGCACCCGCTGAAATCTGAGCGGCTTTTTTCATCCACTTGATTTCTTCTTGGGATTTGATGAGGCGTTGTTCATGCAGTAAAGGTTGCAGTGACA
>JAGYMV010000178.1 GCA_018400355.1 Wenzhouxiangella sp. | reverse complement strand
GTCTCGTCTAGAGACTGAGCTTGCAGACGCCTCTGCAGATCAAGCGGTGGATGTGCCCGATTTGATCTCACGGGTGTTGCGCTCGGCCGAAACCGAGGATGAGGCCGCACACCAGCTCAAATTTGAGCGCTTGAGCAACCATGGCCTTTTGGGTGTTGAGCGCGAGTTGCACAGTGCTTTTTCAAATTTGGTGATGAATGCCATCCGTTACAGCCCGGCCGGCAGCGCCATTGAGATGATTTGGCGCGTGGGGGCAGACGGTGAGGGCATTTTCAGTGTCACAGATCAAGGGATGGGGATTGATTCTAAACACATCCCGTTTGTCACCCAGCGATTTTATCGCGTCGACAGTGCGAGAAATCAGTCCAAGAGTGGGACTGGGCTCGGTTTGGCCATCGTGAAACACGTGCTCCAGCGTCATGGGGCGCGGCTAGAAATTGACTCTGTCCTCGGCGAGGGCAGTACGTTTCGGTGTATATTTCCCTCTGGTCGGATCAGTGTTTCATCCAAGCCTGCCACAGCAGCCGGGGATGGTCATGAAACTGAAACGCGCAACCCTTTAAATGAAGCTATGCAGAACCAAACATTGGAGTCTTAAGTGATGAACCGTCGTGTGTTTCGGGCCGTTGTGGCCTTTTTCTTCATCGTTCCCATGCAGTGGGCCATCGCACAGACCGAAGTCGACCCCAACCTGCCGGAATACACGCCGGTATCGGGGATTTCGGGCAACTTATCCTCGGTTGGCTCGGATACCTTGAATAACCTCATGACCCTGTGGGCTGAGGAATTTCAGACGATTTATCCCAACGTGAACATTCAGATCCAAGGGGCAGGCACCTCAACCGCCCCGCCGGCGATGACCGAAGGCACGGCCAATTTCGGGCCCATGAGCCGCCGGCCACGCCAGAATGAACAACAAGCCTTCGAAGAACGCCACGGCTATCCGTTGACGGTGGTGGGTGTGGGCATCGATACCATCGCTGTGTTCGTTAACCGCGACAACCCCATTGAGGGCTTGACCATTGAGCAGGTGGATTCTATTTTTTCTGCCACCCGCCGTTGTGGTGCCGCCGAAGACATCAGCCGCTGGGGCCAGGTCGGTCTTGAGGGCAGCTGGGCCAATCGAGACATTGCGTTGTATTCGAGAAACGCGGTCTCGGGCACTTATGGCTATTTCCGTCAGTTTGCGCTGTGTGATGGGGATTTCAAAGACTCCATCAATGAGCAACCCGGCTCAGCCTCGGTGGTGCAGGGTGTGGCCGAGTCCATCAACGGGATTGGCTACACGGGTATTGGCTATGCCACCTCAGGGGTGCGGGCAGTGCCCATTGGCAATCCACCGGTGCCACCCAACAAAGAGACAGCCGCATCAGGTGACTATCCCCTGGCGCGTCTGTTGTATGTGACCGTTAACAAGCACCCCAACCGCCCGTTGCAACCTTTAGAACGTGAGTTTTTCAAGATGGTCTTGTCTAAGCAGGGCCAAGAGGTGGTGGTCAGAGATGGCTACATCCCATTGCCAGCAGCGGTGGTTGAACGGTTTCGGGCAGAGCTTGAGCTTGACTGAGACTGTTGATGCAACCATCGCCCACAGTGCCTCAACAACCCACCGAGGCCGCCCGCCTTCGCCACCGTAAGCTCCGTGGTTTAAGGGACATTGGTACCCGCGTCATGGTCTCCACCGCCGGCTACGGGGTGGTGATTTCACTGACGCTGATTTTCGTGTTTTTATTCATTGAAGTGGCGCCACTGTTGCGCTCAGCCAGCATCGGTGAGCCGGTCAGTTACACGACCCCCAATCAATCGCAAGCTGAAGATACCGAGACCTTGTATCTGGCCAAAGAGCGCTACCAAGAAGCGGCTGTGCGGTTTTTGTCCGACGGGCAGGTGGTCTTTTTCGAGCCCACGGAAGGTGCGCCCTTGTCGGTGGAAGAAATTAATACCGATGGCGCACAGATCACGGCCTTTGGGCATGGTGAGCCACGGACCGAAATGGCGGTGGTCGGTTTGTCTGATGGTCGGATGATCATGGTCAAGCACCATTACGAGATCACCTATCCAGAGGATGTGAGAAAGGTCAGCCCCAATCTTCGGTATCCCATGGGGGCACAACCTCAGGTGATGGATCCCGAAGGCCAAGCTTTGACCCAAATCGCCATTCAAGAGGGGGAGCGCGGAATGACGGTTG
>JAGYMV010000177.1 GCA_018400355.1 Wenzhouxiangella sp. | reverse complement strand
AGGGGCCAAGTGGGGACGCAACTCCGACACAGCGCGGTTTCGTGTCAGAATGACAACACCAAATCATTGTAACCGTGTTGATTTATGAAAATGTGGATTGTGCCACGATGAGCCTGCCCCAATGATTTTGCCGCGTTACCTATACCGTCAAGCATTGACCACCAGTGCCATGACGCTTGTGGTCTTGATGGGTGTGGTCAGCGCGCTTTTTTTGGCCGAGCTGTTGTCACAGGCCGCCCAAGGCCAGTTGCCTGGCTTTGGGGTGTTGGCTTTGTTGGTTCTCAAACTCCCTGAGGCCATCTTAATGGTGGCGCCATTGGCTTTATTGGTTGGGGTGTTGTTTGCCCTAGGCCAAGCCCATGAGTCGGGGGAGGTCACCATCGCGCGCGCCTCGGGGGTGTCTTATTGGGCCTGCTTTCGGCCCCTGATGGGTCTGGCTTTGGCCTGGTCGGTGGGGGTGTTGTTGGTGGCCGGTTGGGTGTTGCCGTGGACGGTCCAACAAACCGGTGAGGTGATGGCCGATGCCAGTCAACAGGCGCTGGTGGCGAGTCTGCAACCCGGGCAGTTCGACCGTTTCGATCAGGGGCGGGTGACCTTGTATGTCGCCGGTGTCGACGCCGAAGACGGTCAATTGCGCGATGTGTTTTTACAACACAGCGGTCATGAGACCGAAGAGATGGTCAGCGCACCAACCGGCCGCCTCTGGCAGGACCCGGCCGATCAAAGCCGTTATCTGTCTTTGAGCCAAGGCCACCAAATTCGGCGTGATTTGGACGGGGGCTTAATGCAATTGAGCTTTGCCCAAAACGATGTGCGTTTGCCACCCCCCGCTGGCGATGGGGTGGGGCTTCCAGAAATGGCGCTGTCTTTACCAGCGCTCACACCACCGGCTGATTCAGCCCAGCGTCGCGAGTGGCATTGGCGTTTGGCACCCCCCATTGGCACGTTGTTGTTGGGCATCCTCGCCATCCCATTGGCCTGGCGTGCGCCGCGGGGTGGGCGTTATGGGTCGGTGGTCGTGGCGGTGTTGGTGTATTTGATTTATTCCAATTGGGTGCATGTGGGCTTGGTTTGGATGGAGGGAGCGGATGCCCGGACTGGCCCTGGCTTGTGGCCCATTCATGCGGCCCTGGCGGTCTTGGTGGCCAGTCTTTGGACGTGGCGATGGCGGCAATGGTGAGACAGCCATGACCCGACACACCAGCCCAGATGCCTTGTTGGTGCGCTACTTGGCCACCACCATTTTGGTGGCCGTGGCTTGGGTCAGCGTGGTGTTGTTGGGCTTGTACACCTTGATCGAACTGATTCGAGAGGCGCGTAACCTATCTGGGGACTACAACACCGCTTCGATGGCTTGGTATGTACTGCAAACAAGCCCCAGACGCTTGTATGACATTTTCCCATTTGCGGCCTTGATCGGGACCTTGATCGGCGTGGGGAGTCTGGCGCAATCCAACGAGTTGGTGGCCATGCGGGCAGCCGGCGTGCATCGAAAACAAATCTCTGGCTATGCCATCGCGGTTATTGGCGTGTGTTTGGTGGGCTTGGTGGCCGTCTCAGAGTTGTTTGTCCCGGCCTTGGAGACCAACGCGCAAGCCAATCGAGACCAAGCCCGCAGTGGCGAGATCCGCCTCGACCAACACGGGGCATTGTGGGTGCGCGATGGGCGCTACATGATTCGCATCGGCCACTCGATTTGGGATGAGGCGGGCCAGCTGCAATTTTCCGATGTGTTGGTCTATGAACTGGGTGAGGCGCTGAGACCCGAGGCCACATGGGTCGCCCAACAGGCCCGCCACGAGACCGGTCAATGGGTGTTGCATGAGGTCACGCGCACCGCTTTGAATCAAAGCCCCGAGACCCGCCAAGAGACCGCTTGGTCGTTGCCCTCCACCATCTCTCCAGAATTGTTCAATGCCGCTGTGACCAGGCCTAGGTTGTTGGCCACCAAAGACCTCATCGACATGCAGGCCTTTTTAAAAGACAACGCATTGGATGCCGGCCCCTACACCGAGGCATTGTGGGAGCGTGTGTTCTTTCCAATCAATGTCTTGGCGATGGTCTTGATTGGGTTGCCGTTTGCTTTGGGTGGTGTGTTTCGGCAAAGCCCGCGGGGTGGGCTGGGCTTGAATGTGTTCGCAGGCATTGCGCTGGGATTGGTGTTTTTTGTGCTCAGTCGCTTGGTTCAAGGC
>JAGYMV010000176.1 GCA_018400355.1 Wenzhouxiangella sp. | reverse complement strand
GAGTCGGGAGGCAGAAGCCAACCTCGCAGAGGGTCAGGCATTCTTGGCTGAGAATGCCCAAAATGCCGATGTTCAAGTGACCGATTCAGGTCTTCAGTATCGCGTCATTGAGCCAGGTGAGGGCGCCCAGCCCACAGAGACCGACCGCGTGACGGTGCACTACCGTGGCACCTTAATCAACGGCACCGAGTTTGATAGTTCATATGCCCGCGATGAACCGGCCACGTTCGCGCTCAACCAAGTCATTCCTGGTTGGACAGAAGGTGTGCAGTTGATGCAAGAAGGGGCCACCTATCAATTCTTTGTTCCGGCTGACTTGGCTTACGGTTCAGAAGGTCGCCCCGGTCCGATTGGCCCCAATGCCACATTGATTTTTGATGTGGAGTTGCTGGCTGTTGAGTCCAGCGACACAGAGTAACCGGTGGTTTTTGGGGTGTTGAGCCCAACTGAGAGGCCGAGATGAGTTCTTTGAAAGACGCCCTGCTCCAAGCAGGGCTTTCTTCATCCAAAAAAGAGCGCAGTCGGCCTGTCAGGAAGCATCACAAGCCTCAGCACGCCAAATCAAAGAAAAAGGCTGGGCGAGATCGGATCTTGGAAGAGACCGATCTGGCTCGCGCTTATCGGGCACGCCAGCACGCCGAAAAACAAGACGCTGAGCAAAAAAAGAAGGCCAAGTTGGCACAGCAAGAGGCGCGTCGACAGCGCAATCTTGCACTTGAGAAGATTCTAAAAGATCAGCTGCTCAATGATCCTCAGGCCGATTGCCCGAGGTATTTCCAATACCGAGACCGCATCAGGCGGGTGCTGTGTACACCAGATCAAAGGCAAGCGCTCAATGAAGGGCAGTTGGCTTTGGTTGTGTTTAAGGGCGGGCCCAAACTGGTGTCTTTAGAAACCGCCAGACAGGTGCTTGAGCTCGCGCCCGATTTGGTGCCTGACTTGAGCGCTGAGGTCAGTCAAACCGACCCATCCGATGAGCACGATTATCCACCTGTGCCCGATGACCTCATGTGGTGAGCGGTCTATACTCAAGGTGAAATGGTGTTTTAATCGCTCAAGTTCGGCCTTAAGAAAACGGATGCACGATCCAAATCGACGCTTTTTCTCTGCGCATAATCTTCCAACTGATCTTGTCCCACTTTGCCCACCACAAAGTATTGAGATTCGGGGTGGGAGAAGTAATACCCACTGACCGCTGCAGTCGGCCACATCGCGAAGTTTTCAGTCAGCGTGATGCCAACGGCGTTGGGCGCATCGAGCAAATCAAAAATCTTTGTCTTTTCGCTGTGATCGGGGCAGGCGGGGTAGCCGGGCGCCGGCCGAATCCCTTGATAATCCTCTGATATCAACGCCTCAGGCGAGAAGCTTTCTGTTGGCGCATAACCCCACAACTCGCGCCTGACTTTTTCATGTAGCGCCTCGGCCAGCGCTTCTGCCAGACGATCGGCCAAGGCTTTGAGCATGATATCGGCATAGTCATCGTCTTTTGGAAGCTTGGCCTGCGCTGCCTCAATGCCGAGGCCCGTGGTCACGGCAAAGCAACCCACATAATCTTTTTTGCCCGAATCAATGGGCGCGACGAAATCAGATAGGCACAAATTGGCTGAGGGTTTGTCGGCTTGTTGGCGGAGGCCAATAAAGCGCTCTCGCTCAATCGCTCTGTCCTCATCTTCATAGATCACGACGTCATCGCCATCGGCGTTGGCGGGCATCAAAGCGCAAACGGCCTTGGCTTGTAGCCAATTTTCATCCACAATTTGTTTGAGCATGGCTTGAGCATCCGCCCACAGGGGTTTGGCGGCTTCTCCAACAATGGGGTCTTCTAAAATGTCCGGATAACGCCCCGCCAACTCCCAAGTCCTAAAAAAGGGCGTCCAGTCGATGTAGCGAACCAGATCAGCCAGAGGCCATTCGACCACATGGTGACCAGGGTGCTTCGGGATCGGCGGTGTGTAGCCTGACCAGTCAATGTGTTTGGCATTCTCTCGAGCTTTGGCCAATGGGATCAATGGTTTTTTCGATTTCTTCTGCGCAGCACGCTCACGGATTTCCAAATAATCGGCTTGAGCTGCCTGAATAAACGCGGGTCTGTGCGTGCGGCTGGTGAGCTTTCTGGCCACATCCACCGCTCTAGAAGCGTCTTTGACCCAAGTGACACCCGCTGGGTAGCAAGGGTCAATCTTTAAAGCGGTGTGTGCCCGAGAGGTG
>JAGYMV010000175.1 GCA_018400355.1 Wenzhouxiangella sp. | reverse complement strand
GTTGGATATTGGGGCTTATCCGAATGGCCTATTTTATGCGATCTGATTATTGCCTCATCAACAAGATGGGCACAGGGCTTTGTCTCAACAAATTGGAGGTGGTGCTCCCGACCAGAAATTGCCGGATCCGGCTGTGGCCATAAGCACCCATAATGATCATGTCGAGGCTGTGCGTATCGACATAAGACAACAGCGTGGTCTCGACTTCACCTGACATCAAAGCCACCGTGACTTGCATGTGTCCCTGATCCGTCAACACCGCGCGCGCCTTTTCAAGCTTTTGTCGGTTTGAGTCGCTGGCCTCACCCACCATCACCAAATGCAGCGGTGTCTTTTTGAAGAGCGGACTTTGTGCAATGATTTCAAGCACCTTGTGCGCGGTGGGGCTTGCATCATAAGCCAGCAAGGCCTGTTCGGGTGGTTTGAAGGTCGCCGGTGTGATGAGGATCCGGCAGCTGAGCCTTCTGATGGCGCTTTCTAGGTGACTGCCGATGTCTTGTTCGGCTTGGTGTTCTTCACCTTGCCGACCCATCACCAACAAACGAATGTCGGACGCCAATTCTGCCAGAGTCTCAACAAAATGGCCGTGTCGCTGGCGGGTCTCAGGGCGAGGCGCACCCATGTCTTCAACGCGTTTGGCTGCTGCATCGAGCTGTTCTTTCCCGGCCAAAAGGGCCAAGCGACTGCGCTGTGCATCCAGCTCTGCCAGTTTCTCAAGCAAATCTTCACGCGAGCCAAGCTTCAAATGGCCACTCATGTCCGTTTCAACTGGATACAGAGATCGGTCTAATGCATGCAACAACACCAATGGGGCATCGATTGTTTGACTCACCCAAGAGGCGGCATCAGTGACCGCATGGGTTGTTGGTGATCCATCTATACAAGCAATTACATGTGTCATCTCAATGGCCTCCCATTAACTTTTCAACTTCTTTTGGATTGTCATGAACACCAAACCTGTCCACCAATGTGGCACTGGCCTCATTGAGGCCCAGGAGCTCAACGGTGGCGCCATCTCTACGAAGCTTAATCACCACACGATCCAATGATTCTACGGCTGTTATGTCCCAAAAATGGGCTTCGGTCAGGTCAATGACCACACGCTCAATGCCTTCTTTGAAGTCGAACGAGGCCATGAACTCAGCCGATGAAGCAAAGAAAATTTGGCCTTTAATCAGATAGGTTCGACAAGTGCCTTCGGCGTTTAGAGAGCTGGTGACCGCCATATAGTGCCCCACTTTGTTGGCAAAAAACATCGCTGCCAGTAAGACGCCCACAAAGACCCCAAAGGCGAGATTGTGTGTCAACACCACCACAAGGACTGTGGCGATCATGACGATATTGGTCGACATGGGGTGTTTTTTTAGGTTGCTGATGGATTCCCAGCTAAAGGTGCCAATCGAGACCATGATCATGACGGCCACCAACGCCGCCATTGGAATGGCGGTTAACCAATCGGCCAAAAAGAGCACCATCAATATCAAGTACACACCAGCAAGCAAAGTGGATAAGCGGGTGCGACCTCCAGATTTGATGTTGATGATCGATTGCCCGATCATGGCACAAGATGCCATGCCACCAAACATGCCCACCACCGTATTGGCCACACCTTGGCCTTTGCACTCTCGATTTTTATCACTCGGGGAATCGGTCAGGTCATCAACAATCGTGGCTGTCATCATAGATTCTAATAGACCAACGACCGCAAGCATGATGGCGTAGGGGAAGATGATCGCTAGGGTCTCAAGCGTTAACGGGACATTGGGCCAGAAGAAAAACGGGTAGGTGGTGGGTAATTCACCCATGTCGCCGACGGTTCGAATATCTATGCCCCAAATCATCGAGACGGCTGTCAGGCTCAAGATGCAGACCAAGGGCGAGGGCAGGATTTTGCCAATCACAGGGACATAAGGGAAAAGGTAAATGATTCCAAGCCCTGTTGCGGTCATCGCATAGACGACCCAGCTGACATTGGTCAGTTCGGGCAATTGGGCCATAAAGATTAAGATAGCCAGCGCGTTCACAAAGCCGGTGACCACCGAGCGGGACACAAAACGCATCAAATTACCGAGTTTTAAATACCCGGCGATGATTTGTAAAAAGCCCGTCAGGATCGTCGCAGCAAACAAATAATCAAGGCCGTGCTCTTTGACCAAGGTCACCATCAGCAACGCCATGGCGCCGGTGGCGGCCGAAATCATGCCGGGGCGGCCACCCGTGAAAGCAATCACAACGGCCATGCAAAAAGAGGCATAAAGCCCCACCTTTGGGTCGACACCCGCAATGATTGAAAAGGCAATCGCCTCG
>JAGYMV010000174.1 GCA_018400355.1 Wenzhouxiangella sp. | reverse complement strand
ACAACACGCGCACCACGCTATCGGACCAACCCGGCTTCGATCGTCAAGAAACCCTCGCAGGTTCGGTGAAAATGACCTGGCTTGCCAACGATGCCTTCAATATTGAGACCTTGGTCAGCGCGGTCAATGCCGATCTTGACTACGCCTATGATGAGGACTGGGCGTTTGATGCGATCTGTGATGTCTTTGAGTGCATCTTCGGTGGCTATACCTCGTTTGATCGATACACCCGACAAACCAAGAACACCACCTTGGATGTTCGCGCGATTTCCAACACCGATCGGAATGCATTTGGTTGGGTGTTTGGCGCCTATGCCAAAGACCAAAGCCAACGACTGGATCGTGTCTATACCTACGCCAGTGATTTTTCGAGCGATTACGACACCACCAACATTGCCCTCTATGGTCAGTTGAATATCCCATTGGCCACCGACTGGGTGCTGACCACGGGGCTTCGCTATGAACGTTTCGATGCCGATTATCTCGACTCCAATCTGGCCCGTTACGACCAAGACGAGAATCTTTGGGGTGGCAATGTGTCGCTGGAACACACCTTAGACAGTGGTCAGTTGGTCTATGCGCTGGTCTCCAAAGGCTACAAGGTCGGTGGCATCAACCCCGATGCCGATGTGCCCGAATCCCAGCGCCGCTATCAAACCGAAGGGCTTTGGAACCACGAGCTCGGCACCAAGGTGCGCTTCATGGATGGCCGCCTCAATGCGCGCGTGGCGGTGTTTTATCAAAAAAGAGACGACATCCAAACCCAACAGTCTTTGGTGGTGCCGATTGAAGGGGACCTTTGCCCATGTGAGTTCATTGAGTTTCAGTCCAACGCCGCCAAAGGCAGCAGTTATGGGTTTGAAATTGAAATCAATGGCCGAGTGAATGATCGTGTGGAACTGTTTGCCAGCGCGGGACTGCTCAGTGCCCAATTCGATGACTTTGTGAGTTTCTCGCACGTGGATGCTGATGAGGACTCGGGCGTGGGCGTGAACCTCGATGGACGCGACGTGCCCCAGGCGCCCAATTACATGGCGCATGTGGGTGCGGTGGTGCAATTGAGTGATCGCTGGTCGTTGAGAGGAGAACTCGAGGCCAAAGATGGCTTTTATTTCTCCAGCCGCCACTCGACCCGCGCCAATGCCTATGAGCTCGCGCATCTTCGACTCAGTTATCAGGCCAATGATTGGGATGTGGCTTTTTGGGTGAGGAACCTATTTGACCAAACCATCAAAACCCGTGGCTTTGGTGGCTTTGGCAATGACCCGAGAAAAGGCTATGCCACCGAGCCCTATTATCAGTTTGGTGCACCAAGAACCATCGGCATCAGTGGTCGGCTTCGGTTCTAAGTGTTGGGCTCAAAGGATGGTTTGGGTGGGGGGTTCTGGCTTTCGGCCAGGCACCAGCATCGATGGTTTGTTGATAGGCATGCCAAGTGGCGTGCCCTATCAGCGGCATCACCACAATAAAAGACAACCAGGCGGTGAGAATCCCACTGATCACCGTCGCAACGATCATGAGCGCCCAAACAAACATCGCTGCTTTGTTTCTTAACACCGCATTGATGCTGGTGATGACGGCTGTGACCGCATCGACCCGTCGCTCCATCAACATCGGCAACGAGAACGCCGCCATGGCGAACACCACCAGACCAAACAGCGCACCGACCACGCTGCCAACCGACAAAAACACAGCGAGATCTTGGAGGTTTGGCTCGTTCATTTTTGGATAGAAGACATATAAGGTATTGGCGGCTCTGGCCCAGATCAACAACACCACAATCAAAAGCACCGCCAAGACCAAGGATCGCTTCCAAGATGAAAACGCATCACACAAGCTGTCTTTGATGGTGATGGGTTGGTTCTGGTTCAAGCGCTCTGAGATGGCGTAGAAAGTCATGGCCAGCGCCGGTGCAACAAACACAAAGCCAGAGACCAGGCCCAAATACAAACCGATGTTGCCCCACATCAAGGCAGCGGCCGTGACGGCGTAGCTCAACAGACAGATCATCAAGCCCTGGGTCAGGCTTTGCTTGGGCGAGGCTTTGAGGTCTTTCAAACCCAGTTTGAGCCACTCGATGGGGTCGGTGGGTTTGAGCAGCCGACAGGGCGCCACGAAGGGAAGCGCCTCGGTCTCTCTCGGTAACTCAGAACCAGTCATGGGCTTAGTCGACCACAATGGCAACCGCAAAATCAAGCGCGGTGGCGGTTGAATGAAGCGTCTCAAGGGGTCAAAAGTGGATAGGCTGAACTTGCAATTGCAGGTCCAATGCGGGTCAGATCACACTTTTTCGCGCATAAAAGTGTGCATTATTGA
>JAGYMV010000173.1 GCA_018400355.1 Wenzhouxiangella sp. | reverse complement strand
ATCACGCCAGCAATAGAAAAAGAAATTTTGCACCATGACATCATGGATGCTTTGGTGACACATGGGGCGATGTAGGAGCTCACCTTGTTGATGTGCAGTCAGCGGGCCATTTCTTATCCTAGGGAACAATCGGCACTTTTTAGCCTCATTCGATATTCTGGATCTGCTCCCTCAATTGCTCAATCAGCACTTTCAACTCCACAGATGCTTGCGATGTTTCAACCAAGGTGGCTTTAGAGCCCAGGGTGTTGGCTTCCCGGTTGAGCTCTTGAATCAAGAAATCCAAACGCCGCCCGCAGGCCTCATCCAAACCCATCACACGACGGATCTCTTTGACGTGGACATCCAAGCGATCGAGCTCCTCATCGACATCGGATTTTTGTAACAACAACGCGACCTCTTGTTCCATCCGATCAGCATCCACGCTGACATCCAGCGTGGCCAACTTGGATTCGATCTTGCTTTGGATGTGCTCTCGGATCAGTGGAGCGTGTGTTCTGACCAATGCCACTTGCGCCTCAATCCCATCAAGCCTTTGCCTCAATACATCTGCAAGTGCCTGACCTTCTGAGGCTCTGGCCTCAATAAAATCAGCAAGCACCTGATCAAACAACCCATCAGCTGCCTCGTAGGTATCTGACAGGTCCAGAGATTGATAATTGATCACACCCGGCCAATGCAGCAGGCGGGTCAACTCAAGCGAGCCGACATGCACCCCTTGACCCAACTCAGCCAGGAGTTTTTTTAGCTGCGTGGCCAGCACCGGGTTCAATGACATTGATTCTGCGATGCGCCCCGAATCGGGGGTAAAATGGAGGTTCGCTTCCACTTTGCCTCGACTCAAGCGGTCTTTGAGTTTTTGGCGAAGCGGAATTTCTAGGTGGCGGAAGTCATCGGGCAGACGAAACTGGCAATCGAGGTAACGGTGATTGACTGATTTGATCACCCATGTGAGTTGGCCTTCGGGCCGTTGCGCCGAACCTTGGGCGTAAGCGGTCATGCTTTTCATGTGATGTGGATCCTTATCCGTACTGAACTAACGAATGCAAGCCAAGTCCTGCCATGTTAACCTTCCCGCCCCATTAATTGAATCCAGATTGCAACCATTGATATCTGTATCCTGCAAGCTTTAAGGACAACCCAACGTGACAAGACCCTCTGGGCGAGCGCCCAATCAACTGCGTGATATTCGCATTCAGCGCCATTTCACCCGACACGCGGAAGGGTCTGTGCTGGTGTGCGCTGGCCACACACAGGTGCTTTGTACCGCCAGTGTGGAGGAACGCACCCCACCTTGGCTCAGAGGCAAAGGTCAGGGCTGGGTGACCGCAGAATACGGCATGTTGCCGCGCGCCACCGGCACCCGCAATGCCCGTGAGGCCGCCCGTGGCAAACAAGGTGGGCGAACACTCGAGATTCAGCGTTTAATCGGCCGAAGCCTGCGCGCGGTGGTGGATCTAGAAGCCCTGGGCGAGCGCTCCATCACCCTCGATTGCGATGTATTGCAAGCCGATGGCGGCACACGGACCGCCGCGATCACCGGTGCCTATGTGGCCCTGGTTGATGCCATCAACGGCCTGTTTGACGGCGGCCAACTCAAAACAAACCCCATCCATGGCCATGTGGCCGCAGTCTCTGTTGGCATTGTGGGCCAACAACCGGTGTTGGATTTGGATTATGCCGAAGACTCCACCGCCGATACCGACCTCAATGTGGTCATGAACGAGGCCGGTGGCTTGATTGAAGTCCAAGGCACCGCCGAAGGGCATGCCTTCCAGCGCGGCGAGCTCGATGCCATGCTCGATTTGGCCCAACTCGGCATCGCCCAATTGATTGAAGCCCAGGAGGCTGCCCTCAATGCGCCTTGAACAATTGGTGTTGGCCAGCGGCAATAAGGGCAAGCTCAAAGAGCTCAAGCACTTATTAGAACCGCTGCACACTCGAGTCCATTCGCAAAAAGATTTCTCGGTCAAACCCGTGGCTGAAACCGGGCTGACTTTTGTTGAAAATGCCCTGCTCAAAGCTCGAGCGGCCTCGCGCGCCACCAAGCTGCCCGCATTGGGTGATGACTCAGGCCTGGTGGTGGATGCCTTAAAAGGCCAGCCTGGCATTTACTCGGCGCGGTTTGCCGGCGAGGATGCCAGCGATCAAGAAAACAATGAGTTGTTGCTAGAGAAACTCTCCGATGTGCCCCCCGAGAGACGCCAAGCCAAGTTCTATTGCTGCTTGGTGTTGCTTCAGCACCATCGAGACCCTGCACCCATTGTGGTCAGTGGGCTGTGGCATGGTGAGATCTTACAAGCACCCCGCGGCAAGGGTGGCTT
>JAGYMV010000172.1 GCA_018400355.1 Wenzhouxiangella sp. | reverse complement strand
CGCACCACAACTGCCCTTGACACATTGGACGCAACATCAAGAGCGCGTCGCGCAAAGCATCGGGACTGTGTGCGTAGTCAACCACCACCCGTGGTCGATCACCCACATCAAGACCGCTTGCTGGGATGCACTCCATCCGACCCGGTGGTGGCGTGAGTTCTGCCAACCGCTTGGCCAGGGTGTCTGCATCCAAACCCAGCTGCTGCATGATCTGGGCGCACACCAACAGATTGTAGGCATTGATCTTGCCGATCAGGGCGCTGTCAATGGCCACAGACGCGCCGTTGGATAGGTGAAGTGTGGCTCGGAGTCCCGGCGCGCTGGTGTCGGCCGATACCTCAGCCCAAGCCTGATTTGGGTGGTGTTGGCTGAGGCCATAAGCCAGTACTTGGGTGGACGCTGTGGTGGTTGTAGCATTCAGCTCAGCAAACAACTCGGCCCCAAAAGCATCATCGACATTGATCAATTGATGGCGGCTTTCAAACTCGACAAACAAGCGTTGTTTGGCTTGACCATAACGGGTGCGGTCGCCGTGATAGTCCAAGTGGTCATGACCCAAATTGGTAAAAACCGTGGTCTCGAAAGACAAGCCCCGCAAACGCCCTTGCACCAAAGCATGCGATGAGGCCTCGATGACCACATGCTGAATGCCCTGATGGCGACATTCTGCCAAATGCCGATACATCGAAAAAATGCTCGGCGTGGTCAACTCCGCTTTGTGATGGTGGCCTGGCACACCCGTCCCAATGGTACCAATCATGGCGCCATCGAGGGCTTGCGCCAACAGCCAGGCGATGGATGATTTGCCGTTGGTACCGGTCACGGCGTGGAGCGTCAAACCATCGAGTGGGTTGTTGAAGAAAAACGACAACCAAGCAGGCAGGTCTTGTTCGAGTGTGTTGCACTCAACCACAGGCACCTGAATATTTTTGAGCCTGGCCAGATCGGCTGGGTCGGCTCGACCATCATGAATGATGGCGCTGGCGCCGCGTTCAATGGCCTCTTCCAAACCCACCAGACCGTGGCGACGTTCTCCAGCCATGGCCACAAAGACCGCACCGGGGATCAGCAAACGGCTGTCACCACACACATCGGTGGCTTGTTCAAGCAGACCTTGGATGGTGGCATCGATCATGGCGCGCCTCCGGTCTGGACCATCAAATGCCCAATGTCATCGGGTGGCACATTATTTAAGCGAAGGGCGGTCGCCATGACACGCCCAAAGATGGGCGCGGCCACCTGACCGCCATAATAGTCATCGCCCGATGGGTCATTGATCACCACCACAGCCGCCAGACGCGGGCGTGAGGCCGGTGCATAACCAATAAAACTTGAGATGTAGCGGTTGGCATAACCACCCGATACAGACTTTCGAGAGGTGCCGGTTTTTCCGGCCACGCGGTAGCCAGGGATGCGGGCGCGCCATCCTGTGCCATTTTCAGACTCCACCACCGCCTCCATCATGTCACCCAACTGACGGGCGATGGCTGGGTCCAATACAGATTGGGGTGGGTACTGCGTGTCGTCCATGATCAACAGCGGCTGACGCAAGCGGCCTTGGTCGGCAATGGCGCTCACGGCACGGGCCAACTGTAAGGGCGTCACCGACAAACCATACCCATAAGCTAAGGTGGCCTGTTCCAATGTCCGCCAACGCGCATAGTCGCGGAGGACACCCGCCGACTCGCCAGGAAAACCGGTGCCCGTGACTTGCCCAAAACCAAAACGTTGATACATGCCCCACAAACGTTCCGGGGGCATGTCCAAAATCAACTCCACCATACCGACATTCGATGAGACGACCAGCATCTCCGTGATGGTCAATTCACCAAAATCGCGGACATCACGGATGGTGTGCCCAGACACCTCCAGCGTGCCCGGTGATGTGTCGATCATCATATCGGGGGTGACCTGTCCAGATTCTAGTGAGGCCGCCAACGCAAATGGCTTGATCACCGAGCCTGGTTCAAACATGTCTGTCATGGCCCGATTGCGCAAACCCTCACCAACAGACCGGTCATTGGCATTGGGGTTATAGGAGGGGTAATTGACCATGGCCAACACCTCACCGGTGGCCACATCCATCACCACCACAGAACCCGATTGCGCCTGGCGCTCGTACACCGCCTCACGCAATTCGCGATAGGCTTGATATTGCAAGCGTCGATCAATCGTCAGTTGCAGGTCTCGACCAGCTTCCATGGCTTGCAACAGACCCAATTCTTCGACCACCCGGCCCTGGCGGTCTTTAATCACTTGTTTTCGACCCGGGGCACCATCGAGCCAATTGTCAAAGGCCATTTCTAGACCTTCTTGGCCCCGGTCA
>JAGYMV010000171.1 GCA_018400355.1 Wenzhouxiangella sp. | reverse complement strand
ACAATGCCAGAGCGCAAATGAATGCGTCCTTCCAACTCAGCAGACAGACGCTCCAAATAACGCACGCTGCCTCCAACAACGGTTCGCCAAGCTGGTCGCTGGCTCAGATCCAACAGACCATGGTTTTGGAAAAACTCCAACAAAGCAGCCGCTGAAAAAGACCGAATGGATTGGCTTGGGCTAGACCAGATGGAGGCTGCCATTGGCAACAGATAGCGCGATGTAAATGCCTCGCCAAAATGGTGATCGTCAAGCCATCTACCCAAGCTCATGCCACCCAGCTGGCCGCTGATCAGCGCCTGCTTACCCAAGCGGTTGAACCGCACAATGTCAATCAACATGCGCCAGTGGGAAAGGCTGACCAGATTGCTGCGTTGCGCGAACAACGCATCCCCTGCATACTCCAACGACCCGTCGTCCAAAGAGGCACCAAACGACATGTCGGATGGCTGGGTCTCGACCCCCAACAAATCAAATAAGGCCAGAAGCCTTGGGTAGTTGCGGTCGTTGTGAACGATAAACCCTGTGTCAATGGCCAGCTCACCGAGCGGGTCGGTGACCATCTGGGTATTCGTGTGCCCGCCCAAACGCGAGCTTTGTTCGTAAATGGTCACATCGTGGCTTTGACGCATCAGCCAGGCTGCAGACAAGCCTGAAATACCAGTCCCAATCACCGCTATTTTCACTGAACTTAGAGCCTTTGATGGATTCGACGGGTCATCATAGCGCTCGGTTTGTGAATATTGAAGCGAGATGCCCATAAAAAAACCTGGCATGCGCGGGGCGTTTAAAGATGGCGTGCCCGGAAGGATTTAAAGCTCCGACCGCATCGAGCGCGATCAGCACCCTGAAATCCCAGCAACGCAGACAACCGATGAGGAGAGAGCTCGTCTACCTCAATCTGCCGTATATTGGCCAGCCAGCGAAACACGATGCACCACCGCCTGATACCCTCAGAGATTATTGCTTAATGGCCCCATGGCGCCGGTGGCAATTCATCCAGAGGCTGACTCAAATCAAAATCTAGTCGCCAGGTCCACTGATCACCACTGAATGTGCCATAGGTGTAGCGTTCACCGGGCACAATCTCAATCCGCCAACCAAGCGCTGAGCCATCATCGGCTGTGCGTCCGGTATATAAAAAGGTCTGCTCACTCGCGCTTCCGACTCCGATTGAGAAGCCACCATACATGGTGTTGTCCTCATCGGGTTCACCGGAGCGCAAACGGTGATCATGACGCAACTCCAACTGGCCCCCATGCCAGCTGTACAGCCACGTGCGGGAGCGGTCCCAGTCACCTTCGGGGGGCCCAATGTGAAATGGTAGGGCCAGTAATTCAGGTGAACACTCCCGAAAATGAACGATTAACCGCTCATCGCCCTCCAGTAAATCCGGTCGGTCATCACGCGCCACGACTCGCTGCCCCTCAAAGGCCTGGCCACAGTGCTGCGATAGCTTAGACCAAAATGCCAATGCGGCATCGTTATCGGTCATAGCGACCGGGTTGGCTGTCGTCACCAAAAGGGTTAACAGATGCAGCATGTTAGAGACCTCATCATCGTAATTGAGTGCTGAATGTACCACAGTGGATTTTCTCTGATCACGCAAGAACACATTACCTTTGGATAGCCCATAGCAAATGCAACTAATTGAATTTTTCATCAGCCATGATCTGACCGACAACGACTGCTGGCACGACATCTTGCGCCCCAGATAGGAGTGAAGAGCTTGCGGAACTGATGAACCGATCCTCAGCGGGGCATAGAGACTTAGCAAGCGCCCAAGTACTGACAGGCCATCATGATGATGTCGTCAGACTGCTCATCAGCGTCAGCATGGCACCCCTGATCTCGGGGCAGGATCCGGATGATGGGCAAAGCCCACATTGACGACTCAGATATTCGATTCTAGCGGCTGTACCTGGACAAGTTGAGCGGTATATCCGTTGCCACGGACCACAGAACACAGCTCATTAAGGCCGTCCACACTTACGGCCATCCGCCTGGCGGCGAATGGTAGATGCGGCGCGGAATCAAGCCTGAGCTCAGAGCGATTCACCTATGACAACTCAACAGGCCGTGGCATGACCACATCGTTCAAGTTACACGCTGTGGACGCATCTGCATCGGGAAACGCAAAATCCATCTGAGTACCGTGTTCGCCGGCCAGCTGGTAGGCATTCGTGAAGTCGAAGACCAAATCTGGCTGGTCAGCTTTCTGGACTATGACTTGGGTTACTTTGATAATGAGAGGGGCCGAGTAGACCCCGGCCCCAATCCGTTCGCCCCGGACAAAGTGTTAACCATGTGACCGGAATAGACCCTTTAAAGATGGCGCGCCCGGAAGGATTCGAACCT
>JAGYMV010000170.1 GCA_018400355.1 Wenzhouxiangella sp. | reverse complement strand
CAACGGCCAATGCAAAACGCCAGCCCAATGTCCGAAAGGCATTGGTGCCACCGGCGTTGCCAGATCCACTGGCGCGGATATCAACGGCCTTGAACTTGCCCAGCAACAGCGAACCAGACACGGAGCCCAACAGATAACCCAACAGCGCCATCAGCCCCCATTGGGCCCAAGGCGCGGTGTCGATGAGCCATTGACCGATCATGGAATCCACCATGGGCTACCCGCGGCTCTCAGGTGGTGTCCAGACTTGCAACCCCACCACCAGACACCCAGGCCCTGCGTGTGCGCCCACCGCGGGGCTGGCTTGCTCGACCCAGCAGGCATCGACATTGGGGTGTTGTGTCAACAACACATCCCGCAATTGCTTGGCATCTTGTTGGGCGTTGTTGTGGCTGATGATCACCCGATAGGTCTTGTCTTGGCGCATGCGCTTCAGCAAAAATCGGGCGTATCGTTTGAGGGCGTGGGGGCCTGCGCGCACCACACTGCAAGGTTTTAAGACACCGTCTTTGGTGGTGAGAATCAAATGAATGCCCAATCGTTTAGAAACGGTTTCCATCCAAGGCTTCACCCGCCCGCCACGCACGCCCCAACTTAAGTCTCTGACCAAGGCAAACGTTTGGACCTGGTTTTTGATCTCTTTTAAAGTGCTGACAATGGCGGTGGTTTCCCAGCCTTTGGCCGCGGCTTCTGCGGCAAACAAGACCATCAACGCTTGCCCACAGGCCGCACTCTCGGTGTCGAATACCTCAATGTGCTCTTCGTCATGGCGCGCAGCGGTTTTGGCTGCCTGTAAGGTCCCGCTCAGTTTGCCTGAGACTTGCATGGCCAGGACTTGGAGCCCATGCGAGGTCAATAGCTCAAACTGGCGGGTGAAGGCACTCGGGGGTGGCTGCGAGGTTTGAGGTTTGAGCGTGGATTCGGCCACGCGTGCATAGAACTCGGATGGGGTGATGGTGAGCTTGTCTAAAAACTCCTCATCCCCAAAATTGAGTCGGACGGGCACCACATGAATGCCCAGTCGATCGATTTCTTCTCCCGGCAAGTCAGCGGCTGAGTCGGTGACAATCGCCACTTGGCCTTGTTGATTCATCAAGGCATGCTGCTTGGTCATGTCATCGGCTTTTTGTTGCCGAAGATCGCCAAATTGCCCACAGATTCGAAACACATCGCCGGGAGAGTCGGTGTGGATGTGGACCCTGGCGCGTTTGACGCTGCCGGCCACCACCAATGAACTGGCATCCAAGGCCTCGAGATCGGCGCGCAGTTGGGTGATGTTCATATCGGTGCCATCGATCAAGCATTCCGTGCAAAACCGATGTGTCTCTGGGGCCTCGCCGTGGGCGGGCATGGGCTGGGGGCTGGCTCTGGATGTGTCTGGCTGGGGTTGGTCGGGCACTTTGCCTGAGCGCGTGAATTGCCAGATGCCTTCCAAAAAATCCACAAACCCCTGCCCACCGGCATCCACCACGCCCGCATCTCTTAACGCGGCGAGTTTTTTGGGGGTGTCGGCCAAAGACTTTTTGGCCCGCTTCAAGCCCTGAGCCATCAATTCGCGAAGGTCTTCCACGCCATCGTTGGCGCGCGTGGTCAGCTCATCGGCAAAATCTTCCAACACCGTCGGCAACGTGCCAGGGACGGGGTCGGTCATCGCACCCCAGGCAGATTCGGCCGCTGCTTTGGAGACTTTGGCCAGGCGACGCGCGTCCAAGACCTGATAATCGCGGCTGCTTTCGCTCAAACCTTGAAAATATTGGGCCATGATCGCCCCAGAATTGCCACGGGCGCCATCGAGCGCGGCGTTGGCCATGCGATCCAGTAACTCGGGTAGATTTTTCGGTGTTTGCGCCAGTGCCGCCCGAATCTCGGAGAGCGTGAACGCCAAATTGGTGCCAGTATCGCCATCGGGGACGGGGAAGACATTGATCTTATTAATATGATCTCGGTGTTTTAGGACATTGGCAATGCCCGCCAACACAGCGTTTCTGAGCCGTGGGGCGTCAATGTGGGTGATGACTTCAGCTTTTGACATATATAAGGGCCGGGTGTTTGTGGGTCAGATGCTGACTGGGTCAGGCAATGGTTCTGTGTTTTTATTCTTCTGGTTTCTTTAATTAATGGTTTTCTTTATTAAATCGATCGAAGATCTTCGGCCGTAAATGGCCATTGAAGCTCTTTACCGGTGCTGATCTCGACCACCACTGGGATGCGGTCCCCGTAGCGTTGAATCAACGTCAACGTCCGATCAATGTTCACCGTATGATAGCGACAGCCCTCGGCCTTGAGAAGGGCTTCGGCCACTTCGCACAGCCCGCAGTCTTCACGCGTGTACAAATTGAACTCTTTCATGCCGCCAGATTGGGCCCTGAATGAACAAGCAGGCATTGTGCCCA
>JAGYMV010000017.1 GCA_018400355.1 Wenzhouxiangella sp. | reverse complement strand
GCCGGCCTCGAGCTCGAGATCAATGACGTTATAGCCCTCGGCTTGTTGGTCGCCACTGGCATCCGCACCGCGGAGTCTGGGCAGGGTCATGTCGGCCAAGATGGCGACTTTGACTGTATAAGTGCCCGGCTCTAGCCACACAAATTCTCTGGGCAAGATGTTCTCGCCATTGATCTCAATGAAGCGGACCTCAAACAGATCATCGGTGGCTTTGCCAGGGGAGCCAGACAAGCGCGCCGCGTCGGGGCCGGGTTGGGTGGTGGGTACACTTCCCTGTGCGGCCATAGAGGCCGTGAGCAGCAGGGCGGCAAAGATCACAGATGCCAGTGCTGTTAAACGATTCAATCGGGTCATGGTCGATCTCCTTGTGCGTGTGGTTTGGTCACACCCCCACATTGCCTGAAGTGAGTCAGACAAAGGCCAAAGAAACCCTGAAACTTTCCTGAAATTGACCTGATGAGACCCTGGGTTCTAAAAAAAGCTGGCCGGCCAGCCATAAAAAAAGCCGCCCAGCGAACTGAGCGGCTTCTTTTTTACTTGTGGAGGCTGGTGACCCAGCTTCCAATGTCTAGCTCACTTACTCGATGGGACCTGAACGATCCAAACCAACGGTCCAGCCTTTGGTCCAGTCGCTTTTCGCATCACGAACCGCGCCAGCGAAATCAACGTTGTCGAAGAACGCATCGTTGAATGGCACAGCGCCGATGCCGATGGCGGGTGAGTCAGCATTTGGGATGTAGTTGGTGACTTTGGGGTCGCCATCCACATTGCCGTCCTGATCCATCACCCACTCAGAGACCACAAACGGATCGGCTGAGTCATCATCGAATGTGGCTTCAATACAACCACCGAAGACACTGTTCACCACTGAGCTCTCACCCGCTGTGGCTTGAGTGAAGGTGGCGGTTTGGTCGATGTCGAAGCAAGTTTCGGTTGAGCCGGTCACCAAGAAGTTGGCCATCTTGGCGGCAGTGCCTTCCCGAATCAACACACCGTGGCTGCCATCGGCTGTAGCAGAGCCTGGGCCAATGATGGTGAAGTTGGCCAGCATGGGCTGCGAGCGAGGCGTGGCGTCGTTGTTTGAGCCGTTGTTGTCGGCCTCGATACCACGGTCAGCATCGTCACCATATTGCTTGACGATCACATACTGCGCTTTGCCTTGGAAGCCTTTGGTCCAGTCGAAGCTGTCATCGCCGTGACCAGTCAACACGATGTATTTCATGTTAACGGTACCGCCGAAAGGCTCAATGCCATCATCGGCATTCAGGTGAACTTGAATGAACTCAAATGTGGTACCTGAGCCAACGCCTTGCAAGGCAATGCCGTTCAACTCATTATCTGGCGAGAATTCAAAGCCTGCGTTGGAGACGATCATGTAGCGATACACACCGCTGTTGTCTTCTGGATCGTTGCCACCGTAGGTGCCGGAATCGCCCTCACCTTGTGCGGTACAAACTTCGGTACCTTCAGCACAGCCATTGATGGGCGCTTTGCCGTTGATCGCCAAACCACCCCACTCACCACGGCCTTTGGCGACATCGCCACGCATGATGATTGGGTTGTTGACTGAACCATCAGCAATCATTTTGCCGCCTTGCTCAACGACCACATAGTCAGTGCTTGGGCCAGTACCACCCACGATTTCTGTGTTGGGCTCGATGGTCACAGTGGCGCCATCAGCGACGGTGACTTTGCCACGAGGCAACCACAGGATTTCGTTGGTCAAGGTCACGTCTGTCTCAATCGCGCCTGTGATGATGCATGAACCGGGCAATGGACCAGCAGACGAGAACGATGGGCATTCACTGAATTTCTCAGTGACCACGCAGTCGCCCTGGGTGACTGGTGAAAGAGTTTGTGTGGCTGAGCCATCAGTACCATCAGCCTCGAGAACAATTTCGTTACAGCTGTTGAATGTCAGCGTGCCTTCACCCCAGACTTCGCGGGTTTTGTCATCTGCAACAAAATCGTCGCCAAAATCGCCACCCACAAACTCGAAAATATCCAAGTCTGCCACGTTGGTGTTTTGGTTGATTGAGCCAACGCCCAACAACCAGATGGGCTCGCCATCGCGGTATGTGAACCACTGAACCACGGCTGTGTTGCCAAATTCTTGAGTGGCATCGGGTGCGATTTCTAAAATCACGCCACGACCATCTTTGGCTGGGCCTTCCCAGTAGTTGCCACTGAAGGTGTCGTTGACAACAAATGCATTGGCGCTGCCAGCAAATGCCAGGCCCATGGCCAATGGCAAAGCAGCTTTTTTCAAGGTCTTAATCATGATTACTCCCTACTAAAACGTTTTGGGTTTATTAAGGTCGCGACTAGTCTTAATCCGACTCTTATAAAGATAAAGCGGGAGTTTTTCGGTTAGATGAATGGTTTGTTATGGTTAAATGACAGGGGGTCTGTCATAAAAGAAAAAACCCTTTAAAAACCGATGTCTAGACCCACCGAGAACTGGCGGCCTTTTTGATAGATTTGCGTCACTTCATCGCCTTGGGTGATTTTGAAGGTCGAGTCAAGCAGGTTTTGGGCCTTGAACTTGAATTTGGCCCGCTCACCCAAAGGCCAGGTCAATGTGAAGTCCAGTTGCCCAAAAGGTTGGGCGTATTTATCGGGCTGACCCAGCACCCCAACCTCTGAGATCCGCTTGCCAGCGACGTTGTATAACACTGTGGCCTCTGGACCCCCTTCGGTGTGCAGGTAACTCAGTTGCGCATTAATCACATAAGGTGATTGCCCTTGCAATGCACGAGAGTTTGAAGTCAACACGCCTTGCTCTTGGTCTGCGATATCAATATTCGACTCAATCCATGAGGCATTGCCCGCGAGTGTCAGACGGTCCCACAGCGGGTTGGCAAATGCCCATCGATTCAAAAAGCCCAGGGTCTTTCTGAGCTCAAACTCAACGCCATAGTTTTCGGCTCCTTCTGCGTTGGCAAAGGTCACCAACAAGGCCTCAGAGGGCAAGATGATGAGTTCGATGGGATCGGTGATCTCTTTATAAAAAATACCGACAGACACCAATTCTGTTGGCGTCGGTGAGAAATCGTAACGCAGGTCATAGTGGATGATCGAGCTCGGCACAAGCGCTGGGTTACCCAGCACCGGCGCATCCAAGACCGGATCGGTGAACTCCGCCGGTGAGAGCTCGCGCAAATCCGGCCGGATCAGAGTCTCGCCATAACTGGCGATGATTTGTTGGCGTTCGGTTAGATAAAACGTGGCCGATGCGCTCGGCAGCCAGTCTTTGTCACCCAAATTGGCCGTGATGGGCTGACCGTCTGGGTTAAATAGGTCAAAAGTCACCGCCGACTGCGACCAATCTTCCATGCGAACGCCACCGGTCAATCGAAGCCGCTCCCACAACAACAGATCCACCATGCCATAAGCCGCTTCAATGTCTAAGAGTGCAAATGAGTTGTCGGTGGCGCGGGTGGATTCGCGAATCACCAAGCCGTCGGGGTTGATGTTGTCGGGGTTAATGATGGCCTCAAGCGAATCCAAGAAGCGAACATCCAATGGAAAGCGCTGAATGCCGTCAAACTTGAAACGCCGCAGATCAGAATTTCGGTCCCGATCGAGCTTTCTCCAGCCAGCGGAGAAGGTCCAGTCGGTTGGCCCAAAACTCAAAGGCAACTCCACGTCTGCGCCATATTCAATCACCTCATCAATGAGGTCAGCATAGTTTCTGAAGTTGTTGTCGGTGCGTCTGGAAAACACCAGACCGGTGGGCGATCGACGGTCTTCTTCAAACAGATAAATGCGCGTATCGGGCGCGATGCGACGGGCCCGAGCATCGGAGGCGTCCCAGCGCAGAGTGAAATCAGACAATATGGGGAACGTGTGGCGGCCCTCGATTTGGTGCGCCAACAAATCCCGCTCCTCATACTCCAAGAATGTCGTATCCACAATCCCGCCGGTGTCTTGGTCAAAGCCCACCTGACTTCTGACATCGTCTAAGGTTTGTCGCAACAACATAGAGGTCCAGCTGATCTCGTGGTTGTCTTGGAAGTTCAGACCCGCGGTTAAAAATGCACTGCCTTCGACTTTGTGCTCGGTGCGGGTCAAATCAAATTCGTCTCGAAGGCGCAACTCCCCATCACCAATGTTGAACTGTCGACGGATCTCCTCGCGGTTGGCCCAGCTTTGTGACCAAGACAAAGCACTCAGAAAGCCCGCCGACCAATCGCCCCATTGGCCCTTCATGCCCCCTTCTAGGGTCACACCATGATTGGGTTGGTTGTCTTTTTCTTGGATGTCATAAATCACTGGGAACGCATCGCCAAAGGCCTCGAGCTCCTCACCCGTGAATCCCACCGGGTTGAAGATGGTGGCCTCGATCAATGGGACATCACCAGCGACCGCATCGGCCACAATACCGGGCAACGCCCGAGTGCCATCGTCTCGGCCCAACCAGTCGTTGCTGCCACCTTGGTAGGTCAAACCCGTTTTGCCGGTGGTGCCTTGTAAAAACCCGCCCGATAGAGAAACATTGAAGAAATTCTCATCGGGAATGGAGTTGGTCCGAATGTCGACAGACCCACCGCCAAACTCTCCGGGCATGTCAGCGCTGTAACTTTTTTGTACCCGAATCGATTCGATCACGCCGGTGGGAAACAGACTCATCGGCACCACTTTTCTTGACGGGTCTGGGCTGGGCACTGAGGCACGGTTTAAAAGCGTGGCCGAATAGCGTTCGCCCAAGCCCCGCACGAAAATAAATTCTCCCCCAACCAAGGTCAATCCGGTCACGCGCGCCAAAGCAGAACCGGCATCCGAATCCCCAGCTCTCGACATCTGCTCAGAGCCCAAGACTTCTGAGACGCTGGCAGACCGAAGCCGTTCGTCCAACACCGCTGAAATCGAGCCTTCGATAAACGGCACCAACACCACATACTCGGCCAATTCCAAACCGGCCGGTGGCAACTCAAAATCGAGCGCGGTGGAGGCGTCTTTGACCACCAACACACCCTCGACCGTGCGGGTGGCAAACTCACCGTGCAAGACCGACACCGAGTACTCACCCACCGGCAACTCAATCTCAAAGCGCCCCTCATCATCGGTGGCCGCTTCAATGGCTGTGCCTGAGACAAACAGCCGAGCATTGGTGATGGGCGCATCGTCTTCGCTGGAACGCACCACACCCGCCAACTTCCCCTCACCCTCTACTTGATCCAACTCGCCCTCGGCGACCAAACGCTCACCCACCAGACCTTTTGAGCTCTCGATGGCGACATAGGCTTTTCGATCATCGCCTCTGAGCGTCACAATGACTTGAATGAGTTCTTCAGACTCTAGGTTCAAACGGAGTCTGGCCAAGGTCTCATCATCTTGGGAGACGGCCAAAGTGTGTCGGCCCGGTGTGATGGGCGATCGCCACAGACCGGCCCGATCACTGCGACCGGCTTGATCGGCAATGGCCAGCTCCACATTGTCCACCGGCAGACCATTTTCAAACACGAGCACCGTGAGCTCAGCGGGCGCTTGTGGCATCTGATCTGCTGTCTCTGGCAATGTCTCTTGAGCAGCCGCGATGTGGATGCTAAAGACCGCTGCCAAGACGAAGCTTGCCTTTAAAAACCACACTGAAATCTGTCTCGAATGGGCCATCACAGACACAACCACGGTTGTTGCTCGCACTCGTTCATCACGCGCCGAAGCTCGGTGGCTTTTCTGAAGTTCTCAGGGCTTTCTAAGAAAAAAAGCTCGGCCCGTGCGGCTTCAAAATCGCCGGTCTTAAACAAGGCATACGCCAAGGCATAACGGATGTCTTCTTCATCTAACAGCTGCACCCGTTCTAAGTCCTCAGCCATGGCCGCGGCTTGATTGAAGCGCGATAAGCCAATCAAGATCGCCAGCCGTTGCTTGAGTTTTTTGGGCTGATCGATGGCTTGTCCATTTAAGGTCAATGCCTCGGTCAGCCGACCGGTTTGGCGAAACAACTCAGCGGCTTCAATCAATAAATCGGGGTTGTGGTAAGCGCCAGAGCGAAGCACCTCAGCGGCGGCCAGGGGCATGTCTTGGACCAAGTAAGCTTGTGCCAAGAGCTTGGCCACGGTGGCATCTGTGGGCGCGCGCAAGAGTGCTTCTTCCAATAAAGCCGCGGCCTCTGATGCTTGGTTGGCGTTGATCAAGGCATTGGCCAACGCCAAGGCATCACTGATGTCGCCATCGGCCAGCACCAACAACTCACGCCCAGCTTCAAGGGCTGCCTGATACAGCTCCCGCTCAACCAACAAAAAGACTTGTCGTCTGGCAAAATCGGTGGCGCGGTCTGGAAAGACCACCCGGCCCTCGTTCAATACGGCCCAGGCCTGATCGAGGCGCCCCAAAAACCACAGCGCTTGGGCGCGGATCAAAAAAGCCGAGGGGATTTGGGTGGTGGATTCGCCGGCATCATCCAATGCGCGGAGCGTTTTCTCATAATCCTCAGCGCCAAAATGGGCTTGCGCCAAATACAAATAAATCACTGGGGCTTCTTGGCCTGTGGCAATGGCTTGCTCAAACTCCGAGACAGCCAACGGGTATTCTTTTAGATTGAGCGCCACGAGACCTGAGAGCGTGTGGTATCGGGGCGCATCAAAGTCATCGGCTTGCTGGTCGACAGCAGCCAATACTTGTCTGGCCTGCTGGTGATTGCCATCACCGATCAGCAATGCGGCCAAAGGCAGCCGATCAATCTCTTCTTCGGCCGGTTGGGCCCACACAAAACCTGAGGCACACAGCGCCCACAAGCAAACTGCGGTGGCCCAGAATGCTGGGCGCCCGATCAGACGAGACAATGGAGAGACAACCGTGGTGAGTGACATGGGCTATAACGGTTCGATCAATCAGCCCAGATCAAAGCGGATGCGCTGACGTGCCCAAACTTTCACGCTCCGACCTTGGTATTGCGCGGGTTCAAAGCGCCAATCCCGAATGCCCGCCAGGGCCGCGTCTTCAAACACACCCGCAGGCGTGGCTTCCAACACTTGCACTTTTTCAATCTCACCGCTGGCAGAAATCAACAACGACAACACCACATAGCCCTCAAGGCCTTGGGTCCGCGCGCCGGCGGGGTACTCCATGGGCGATTGTTGGACGGGTCTGGGGGGTGAGTCGACCAAATCGTTGGTCATCACCACATCACTGGTGTCACCCAACAGTTGGTCTTGCAAAGAACCCAACTCATCGCCTGAAAACGCGGGCAAACCAAAATCAATGCCCGATAAATTGGTGTTCAACGCCACCGCCGGTGGGGTCGGTGGTTGACGCCGCTGGGGTGGCGGGGGTGGTGGTGTGAACGCCGGTGGTGGGGTTTGTTGGGGACGCTCCACCGAAAACGCAGCCGCTTGGCCTTGATTGAGTTCTTTGGGGCCTTCGGCAAAGCGGTTGATCAACAACATCGTGGCAATAACCAACACGGAGCCTAAGACCATAAACACCAGGCCACTGACTTTGGCTGACCAATGTTTGGGGTGTAATGATTGCATCGTCGTCCAACTCCTAAAAATTTGGTTCACTGGGCCAAACGCCCAAGGTCTTTCGCCTTAGCCAGCACCGGCCTCATCGACTGTGGCCACACCCACATCACCGGCACCGGCCATGCGCGCTTGATCGACCACTTCCACCAAGCGGCCAGCGGGCACATTCTCATCGGTCACCACCAGCACGGAAGGATCGCTCATGCCACTCAAAAGCTCACGAAGACGGCTCTGAATCACCCACACCTGAATCGGTTGCCCGTCTAGGTAAGTGTCACCGGCGTTGTCGATGTACAAACGAATCGCTTTGGTCGAGGCCGTGGCCGCCGAGCCTGCGGTGGGCCGCTCCAAATCCAATTTCATGTCTTTGACAAAGGTCGTGGAGACCATAAAAAAGATCAGCAAAATAAACACCATGTCGATCAGTGGGGAGATGTCCACGGTTTGCTGGTCGTCGGTTCGTTCTCGCATGCGTCTCATTGACTCGGTCCTTCATTTGCCATCTCGCCAACCAAGCCTGGGTTTGGGGGACCAAACTCGGTGCACAACACGTCTTTGATTTGGGCCAACTCAGAGCGCAGACGCAACGCCCGGCGATCGAGTAGGCGCGAGACAATCAGGCCTGGAATGGCCACACCCAATCCCATCTGGGTGGTGAATAAGGCCTGGGAGATGCCACCGGCAATCCCGCCCGATTGAGAAAAGAGGGTCATGTCCCCCAACGCATCAAAGGTCTCAATCATGCCGGTGACCGTTCCCAACAAACCAAGCACCGGCGCGGTGGCCACAATGGAGGTGATCAAGGCCCGATGCTTTTTGGTTTGGCGTTCAAAGACTGCCAGGTTGTCGTCCAACCACAAACGCAAGTTGGGTGGCTGACGGTGGGCCACTTCCAGCCCCTTGACCACCGCCGCATCGATCAAACCCTCCGGTGCGTGCCGGCCTTTGGGTCGCTCGTAACGGCGAATCAGTTCTCTGACCGCGTGTTTTGATCCCCGTCTAAGCTCCGCCCAACGCACCCCGATCGCATACCACATCACAAAAGTCGCTATAAAAAGTGGCGGCATCACAAAGCCACCGACTTCAAAATAAGAGACCAGTTCTTGGAAGAAACCCTCGAGCATCACTGACGACCCAAGCGTCCTTCAACATAGCGGTTGACCACATGCAACGCGCTTTTTTCCATTTCATCTTTGATGCGCTCAGCCCAACCCGATAAGACATTGCCAATCAGCAACAAAGGAATGGCCACGATCAAACCCAGTTGCGTGGTCACCAAAGCAATCGAAATCCCGCCCGATAAGAGCTTGGGATCACCGGTGCCAAATTCGGTGATGACATCAAACGTTGAGATCATCCCAGTCACGGTCCCCAGCAGGCCCAGCAATGGGGAGACGGCGGCAATCACAATGATGACCGCGCCAAACCGGTTGAGCGTGGCCGACTCATTCAAAAGCGACTCAGAGATCACATCTTCTAAATGCTCGCGCTCGCGGTCTAGATTTCTGATGGCGGTGGTCAATACCCGAGCCGTGGCCCCTTTGAACTGCTTGAGGGTTTCAATCGCGCCTTGACGATCCCCGTCAGAGACTTGCGAGGCGATCGCCGCCACCAAGGCCTCGGTTGAGGCACTGGCATCGCGCAAGAACAAGATGCGCGCCACCACCAAACCAAGACCCAACAGCCCTAAGAAGGTGATGATCCAGCCAATCATGCCGCCGCTTTGGATGATCTCCAACACAGACTTTCCGGGGTTGGCTTCAATGTCATTGGCCAGTGATTCAAACACAAACAAACTCAAGGTCTGGGGCCGCTCGCCATCGATCAGTGCTTGAGCACTTTGTTGCCCACCGGCAGCGTCCCAAATCTTGAACTGTCCACCGCCGGCTGGTGCCAAAGCACCGGTGGCCGCATCGCTGATGCCATAAGCGGCCACACGCCCGATGTGGATGATCTGGCCATTGACCTCGGCACCATCGAGTGCAAAGAAAGCACCCTCGGTTTGGCGCACCGCGCCGGCCTCATCAACGCTCTCAAAGGCGGCCTCAAACATCCCAGAAAAATCATCCGGGCTTGGGGTCGCATCGGCCGCCGGTGGGCTGTAGGCATCACCCAAAGTGATGTCTGCCTGCAACAGCGTGGAGGCGAGCACATCGACATTGCTTCTGGCCGTCTCTACCGCCTGCTGAGCATCGAACACCAACCCATCGAGGCGTTCGGCTTGTGAGCGAACCGCCACCAAGTCGGCTTCCAAGGCTTGGATGTCTTCATTGAGCCTGGCTTGTTCATTGGCAGAGCGGGTGCGGAAGGCCTCCAGCCGCGCTTGCAGTTCGCGTTTTTGGGTTTGTAAAAACGCAAACTCTCGTTGATAGGCCTGCTCCAAAGAGGGTGCCTGTGTCGCCACCTCGGGTTCCGCGCTGGCTTGTGTCGCCGCCTCATCTGGGTTGGCCGGCTCGGTGGGCTCTTGAGCCCACGCCAAAGAAGCACCCAACAACAGCAAGCAAGCGAGGGCCAACCTGAACAGGTTCATGGTTGGATTCATGGTTTGGTTGCTGGTGGTGTTCATGCGCCTTCTCCTGTCCCCGCGTGGCTCAACTCAATCGAGCCATTGGGCAGTTCAAACAAACCCACTCGGATTTGCTTTTCAAGCGCATCAAACAGCGTGGCGATTTGTTGGCGCTCGCCGCCGCCTTGGGCTTCAACGAAGCGCCAGCCGTCGGTGGTGTGGGTGGCATAGCCCATGCGACCGTCGCGGGTGGTGAAATACATCGCCACCACGCCGATTTTGGCCACATCCGCCAGCACCGCGCTCCCCTCCAATTCAATGGTTTGTGAATACAGCCCGTTTTCACGCGCCAACCTCAACTCATCTTCATAAAACCCCCACAGACGATTGACCACCCGCGCTGGGCTCAAGGCTTGGGTCTGCAATTGGTCTTCGATGGTTTCAATCGCCGCCATCCGCTCACCTTGTTTGAACGGAAAGCCTGTGGCGATGTGCTCTTTTAAGGTGTCAATGGCCGATTGAGCGACCGGGATCAAGGCCTCGGTGGCCAAACCCGCCGCTTGCGCGCGCTCTCGGTTGGTCGCCAAATCCTGTTCGAGCTCTTGCACCCGAAGGTCCTCGCGTCGCTTGGAGGCCTCTAACTCACCCTTTTGGGCGGCCAGTGAGTTCATCGTGGCGCGGTGCTGGTCGGTGAGATCGGTTAACTCGGCGTTGATGGACTCAATGTCTGAACGCAACACCACCAACTCTTGGGCAAGATTGTTGAGCGCTTCGGTATCGGCCGAGCTTGACTGCGCCCACGCTTGGGGGCCTAAAACAGCCGCGAGAAGCGAGGCACAAACAAGGGCATTGTGGGTGATTTTCTGAGAAAACATGGGACCGTCCACTGGCTTTTGAGACTCAAGGGGTTAGTGTAGGAATGGGAGATTTCAATAAGATGACACCCCATAAACGCTGGACATTTTGGGGTGCTGAGCCGGTTTCGGATGGCCGGCCTCAGCGCTTAGAATTTATTGAATGGGCCACACCTGGGCTAGGCGAGCAATCAGCGCCTCGGCACCGGCCTCAATTGCCTCACTGGGGTTTTGGTCTCCAGTGGTCTCGGTCACATCCATTGACCAGACCACTTCAAAAGACTCAGCTGAGATCAAGCGGGCATTGATGCGCACCCCATCAGAACCCCACACCAGTCGCCCTTCCATGATCAACGAGGCCCCCAAATCTCTGGCCAAAGAGGACACCACCTCAGCAGGATCTTGACCCGAATAGGGTCGAATGCTGGCCCGCCCCAACAATGAAAGCCCTTCAGGAGAGGCCCTCCACAACGCACTGAGCATGGCATCGGCGGCCAACAGCCCTTGGGATTTGGCGCGCGTTTGATCGCCCCCGTATACCTCAAAAGGCAAAATGGCCAAGGTGCTTTTGTCCATAGACCCATCAACTACTACCCCATTGGGCTGGCCTGACCAGTCATGACTCAACACAATCCAGGCCACCAACGCCGCCATGACAACAGACAACACCGGCGCCACCCAGCGCTTGGCATTTGATGCGTGTTGGGTGGTCACTGGATTTTTTGTGCCTAGATCCACTGACGGGTCGGGCTCGAGCATGGCCAAATTAAGACGCACACCCCGTTTGGGCAGCGTCTCGATCACCGCATTGGCCTCAGCCGTCAGGCCCGCTTCGGTCAATTGATGGCGAAGCTCTTTTAATAAGGCAGACAAGCCGGCTTCAAAATCCACCACCCGCCCCTCGGGCCAAACAGCTGCGATGAGCGCCTCTTTGGGCACCACCTCATCGGGGCTTTCGAGCAAGCGAGTGAGTAGGCGGGCGACTTGCGGCCTTAAATGAACCACCTCACCCACGCCACCACCCACGCCACCATTTAAGGCACCATCGATGGGATCAAAAGACAAACCGGCGATGCGGTATGGGTGGGTGTTGGGGGTTTGTTCG
>JAGYMV010000169.1 GCA_018400355.1 Wenzhouxiangella sp. | reverse complement strand
ATTAAAAATGAGCAACCAGTTCGACATGACCGAGAAGATCCGTATCCGTGCCTTTCGGGCTGGTGATTTGGTGGGTGAATTCTCAGCCGAAGTTCCATGGCCAATGGCCGATGTCTTGATGCCCTCTGACTCGTCTTTTGAGTCAATCGATGAGATGCGCCTCTCTGCCTCTGATATGTACTTCTACCTTGAAGACATCGCCTTCCGTGCAGATCAGGATTTCGGGTCAAATCAACTAGAGGCAGCGCAGCCCATACCTGTCTTTCGGTCATGGTCGTTGTTCGTGCTGGCTGGCTTGATGTGGTTGGTGCTGATGTGGAGACGCCATCACCAAGTGGCATAGCCACGAAGCTCGGGCGACTGGATCAGTCCTAGGGCCTTCGCAACAGTCGGCCTTTTTGCCGCTCCCAATCACGGTCTTTTTCAGTTCGGCGCTTGTCGTGGGTTTGTTTGCCCCGAGCCACAGCAATTTCAACTTTGACCTTGCCTCTTTTCCAATACATCGCTGTTGGGATCAGCGTAAATCCTTTCCGCTCCACCAAGCCCACCAGCCGATCCAGCTCTTGCCTATGCAACAACAAGCGTCGGGTGCGCATGGGGTCTGCATGAGTGTGGGTGGAGGTGGACACCAAAGGCGTGATCAAGCATCCGAACAAATAGGCCTCGCCACGCTTGATGAGGACATAGCTCTCCCCGAACTGAATGCTCCCAGCCCTGAGTGCTTTGACCTCCCAACCCTCGAGTGCGATGCCGGCCTCAATGGTCTCATCGAGGTGGTATTCAAATCGCGCGCGTTTGTTGAGAGCAATGGTGGATGATGAAGTCTTTGCCATGTGTGCGCTCAACCCAAAATAGACGCCCATGATACCGCAAGGCGGATGGTTTCAAGTATCATTGCGCCATGCCAGACGTTCACCGATTTGCCTTGGTGCCACACTCACCGCAACAGATGTTTGATTTGGTACAAGATGTGGCCGCCTACCCCAACTTTCTATCCTGGGTGGATCAGGCATCAGTGCATGAGCAAACAGACAGCCTGCAAAAGGCCACGCTGGGACTCAATCTGGCCGGCCTCAGGCCGGAGTTCACGACCACCAATCGTTTGCATGCGCCTTCTGTGGTCGAGATGACCCTGCTGGAAGGACCCTTCCGCGCGCTCGCTGGACAGTGGCGGTTTGAGCCCATGGGCTTTGGGACCAAGGTGAGTCTGGATCTTCATTTTGAGATGAACCCCGGGTTGTTGTCATCGGCGCTGTCTCGAAGCTTTGGTAAAGTGGCCGACCGCATGGTCGATGATTTTTGTCGCCGCGCCATTGAGGTCTATGGCGATGAAGGTTGAGTTGGCAGCAGGTTTTAGAGATTCGCAGCGTTTGATTGAGCTTGAGGTGCCAGAGGGAGCTACAGTATGGGAGGCGGTTTCACTGGCTCTAGAAACCAAAGATTTTTTGGCCGACTTACCCGAACACCCCGTTGACCCATCACAGGTCGGGATTTTTGGTCAGTTGTGTCCACCCGATCGGGTATTGCAAGCGGGCGACCGGATTGAGCTCTACAGACCACTCACAGCAGACCCCAAAGAAATCCGGCGCGAGCTCGCCAAAATTGAGCGCGCCAAGCGAAATTCGGTGGTCTAACAGTTGATCAAACGCCTCTTAGGCGCCCTGGCTTAGGGCGTCATCAAATCGTCTTCATCCATCTGGCGATCGGGGCTTTGCAGCGACCGCAGCAACTCGGCTGTTTCTGAATCTTGGTCCAAGTAGTTCCCTTCAATCGAGACCAAAGCATCCTCTGCAAATACCAATGTCAGAGTTCGGGAGACAAAGGCCTCGCCCCGTCTGGCATAGGTATTCACATAATCCCAGCGATCGGCGTGGAAGGGGCTTTGCACTGAAGGTGAGCCCAGTAGCACCGCCACTTGGCGTTTGCTCATGCCCAATGCCAATTGATTGAGGTCTTCTTCTTCCAAGACATTGCCTTGCTGGATGTCTTGTCGGTACACCCAATCAGCACACCCTGAAAGCCCCAGCACTAGGAAAAGTGCGGTGATGGTGGTTAGCCAAGCGGATGGGGCTCTGAGACGGGCTGACAAAGACATGCGGGTTCACCTGATTGGTTTGTATTGAAGAGTGAATGATACAATAGCCGGCATGGCAAGAGAAACCAAAGAGCTTCGGAACGCAGGCCTTAAGGTCACGCAACCTCGGTTGACCATCCTGCGGTTTTTGGAGCGAGCCACCCAAAAACACCTCACCGCCGATGAGATTTATCGGCAACTCAATGATGCAGGGGAGGAGATTGGGCTGGCCACGGTCTATCGGGTGCTGGCGCAATTCGAGGCGGCCTGTTTGATTCATAAACACGTCTTTGATGATGGCAGCGGCCGGCCGGCCCATC
>JAGYMV010000168.1 GCA_018400355.1 Wenzhouxiangella sp. | reverse complement strand
CATGGGCCATTGGTTGGTGGCGGTGGTTGGGGTGTGGGGGTTGGCGTGGGGCATCGATGGCTTGATGGATTTCTTACTCAAACAGCCCGCGCCGGCGTCAGTGGCGCACGCGAGCTTAACCGACGTGCCCCACCAAGGCTTTGCTTTGTTGGTCACGGTGGTGGGCTTTTTTGCCCTCATGGTGGCCAAAGACTTGAATGCTCGGGCCCGCAAGTGGCCTTATGTGGTGTCTGCCTTGGTGCTGATCCCGATTGGATTTGCTCATTTTTATTTGGAACTGGCATCCATCTTGGGGCTGAGCACGGCCTTGGCTTTGGGGGTGGGTTGGTCTGCCTTGGTGGGCATGGGTTATCGCCACCGGGCGCGCGTTCGAACATTTCCGATTGGCTTGGTGGCTGTTTTTTTAATCTCTTGGGTGGTGTTGGCGGGCGTCCACATCAACACACAATACAGCGTGCGCTTACAAGCCAGCGAGGTGCCCCTCAACGCTCAATTCATGGACCAGCAGCAATGGCTCGAAGGGGGATGGCGAACCCTACCCGACCGCCGCTCGCTGCTGGGCCCAGAGAGGTCTCAGACCATTGATTTTCAATTGGCCGGCGTGCTTGGAGATGCGGGCAGCAAAGACGATCAAACCCAAGATGATCGAACCGAAGGCTTGATCGGCCAACTCGAAGCCCAAGGCTGGGCGCGTGCGCCTTCGATCACTTGGCGAGGACTGATCGATGGATTGAGTCAAGGTCCATTGCATTGGCCACGGGCGCTCAATGGACGCAGCGAGGCGCTTTTGATGACGCGCACTGACAAAGCCAATGGTGAGGTCGAAGTCTTGAGGTTGTGGGCATCGGGCTTGGTCATTGAGACCGACCAAGAGAGTCTTTTAAAACCCGTGTGGCTGGGGCAGGTGCGACGGGTCAAGATGGAGCGGGGGTTTTGGGGGCTGATGCGCTGGGTGGATGAGACAAGCGCTGCACCCCTCAATGAATTTTCTCAGTCATTCAGCGATCAGGTTTTTATCCCAATCCCTTATCCAAGCTCGCCCGCGTTGGCCTCAACCCATTCGGTGAGTTGGTCGAGTCGCTCATCGGGGCTTTGAATCTCGAGCAGGTGCTGAGCGTGCATCACATCCAAAGGCAAGATCGATGACAAACCAAAACTCAGTTCGCTGGCTTGGTCGGTGTCGATGTCCAATTCTTTTGCAATCACTTCTTGTTTGAGCATCTCCCGGACCATGGTTTGCAAGGCGGCGTGTTCTGGTCGGACACCGGTGGCGGGTTCCGGCGGCAGCCAATCCACCTCACCCACCAGCAAGCCATCGGTTTGCGCGCTGGTGCGACGAACCACAAATCGGCGGTGTCCGCGGCATTGCAAACCCAATAGACCATCTTCTAGGGTGGAAAAATCGATGATCATGGCTTCTGTGCCAATCAAAGCGTGTTCATTGCCACTTAAGTTGGCCACCACCCCAAAGCCTTGATTGGCGCGCAGGCAGGCCTTGACCATGTCCAAATAGCGCGATTCAAAAATGCGAAGCCCAATCAAGCCTTTGGGAAACAACACGCTGGTGAGCGGAAACAAAGGAAGGGTTGAAGTAGAGGTCGACACCCGCTCAATCCTCACCATTAACAAACCGTTGCGGGGCGCCATCGAATCCGCGGTTGGACATGAAGACCACATGATCGCCGGGCTTGGCCACCTCGCGCATGTCTTTTAATAAGTTGACAACCTGCGCGCGCGCGCAGCCCTCGCCCCCAGCCGCTTCTAAAATCTCAGCAGGGTTCCAATCCATGCCTTCGGAGGTTTTTAAAAACACATGATCGGCCGCCGATAAGGCTGGCCCTAGGGATTTGACGTGGTGGGTGCCGCGCATGGTGTTGCTGGCAGGCTCTAAGGCCACCAGCAAACGCGCCCCGCCGATGCTTCGCCGCAGACCTTCGAGGGTGAGGCGGATGGCGGTGGGGTGGTGGGCAAAATCATCATAGACTTTCATGCCATTGATCTCACCCAGACACTCCAATCGACGTTTGACGCCTGAAAAGCTTCTGAGCGCTTCCACCGCCACAGCCATCTCTACCCCCACTTCTTTGGCCGCGGCAATGGCCGCCACGGCGTTGAGTGCGTTGTGTTGACCGAGCATCGACCAACTCAACTCATGGGTTTGGTTGCCGTGATGGAGCACCAACGTCGCCCCACTGGCTTCTTTGAGCTCAACCGACCAGTCCAGATCCGGCGTTTCACCCGCCAAACCAAAGGCCTGGACTTGGCTCCAACAGCCCGCATCCAGCACCTCTTTGAGTGCCAGATCGTGTTGGTTGACGATCACCGAGCCATTGCCTGGAATGGTTCGCAACAAATGGTGGAACTGGGTTTGAATGGCGGCCAAGTCAGGGTAGATG
>JAGYMV010000167.1 GCA_018400355.1 Wenzhouxiangella sp. | reverse complement strand
TCGTGATCGGCTCACGTTCTTTGACTGTGTAGCCAGCCAAGTCGTCCAAGGTCCAAATCCCTCCAGCGGCACGAGTGCCCTCCACCAAACGCTTGGCCACTTCTCCTTTGTAAAAACCATCGCGACCATTTTCAACGATGGCTCGTAAGGTGTTGGCCAAATCCGTTTGGATGATGAGATCACCCACTTCGGGCAGCTTTCCTTCGGGCATAAAAATAGCCGCCGTCTCTGGCCAACGATTCATGACCTCTTCTCGCATGGCCAACAGAGTGACGTACTTCTCATCGGCTGGATATCCGTTGGCCGCCAAGTCGATCGCTGGCGCCAACAAATCCGCCAAAGGCAAAGTCCCATAATTTTCGGCGATGTACACCCAAGCCGCAGGCGCGCCTGGGATGCCAGCAGCCAGGCCGCCATTGACGGCCAAATCGCGATTGACGTTGCCCTCATCATCTAAATACATGTCGCGGTGCGCCGCCCCGGGTGCGACTTCTCGGCCATCGACCATGGTCGAGAGTGAATCATCGTGGCTTTGCAATATCCAAAACCCACCCCCACCAATGCCTGAGGAAGCCGGCTCCACAACCGCTAAGGCTGCAGACACCGCCACAGCAGCATCATAGGCGTTGCCGCCCTGGGCCATGATGGACAATCCCGCCTCTGTGGCCAATTCATGCGCACTCGAGACCGCATAGGCATTGGGTTTGACTTGTGCAACGGCGCTGAATGCACATTGCAGTGAGATCAGGGCGATGAAACACAGCGTTTTTTTGGTCATAAAGATTCACCATAATGTTTGGCCAGCGCTTGCGCGACCAGCGGATGGACAAATTCAGAGACATCCCCCTTCAGGCGAGCCACCTCTTTGACCAGAGTCGAAGAGATAAACCCATGTTCTTCATCAGGGGTCATGAACATGGTCTCGACTTCTCTGACCAGGTGACGGTTCATCGAAGCCAATTGAAACTCGTACTCAAAATCAGAAACCGCCCGCAAACCCCGCAAGATCACCCCAGCGCCTTGCTCCACCACAAAATTGGCCAGCAGGTTATCAAAGCCTTTGACCTCGACATTGGGCAAGGTGTGCTCAGCCAAGACCTGTTGGGTTAACTCAATGCGTCTTTCCAAAGAAAAGGCAGGTTTTTTGTGAGGACTCTGAGCGATCGCCACGACCACACGATCAAACACTCGCGCGGCTCTCAGCACCAAATCGGTGTGGCCATTGGTCATGGGATCAAATGTCCCAGGATAAATGGCGGTCGAATGACTCACTTGACTCACAACGGATCCTTTGAGGGTGGCTTTGTTCAGTCCGTATGATAACGCACCAGCGAAATTTCGACCTGACCAATGACTTTTTGGCGCTCAATGGCCACTGAGGCATCAAGCGTGCTCTCACCAATACCCTGCTCTTTGGCCGACTCTAGATAGACACGCCCACCATTTTTCACCAAACCTTGATCAATCAACACCTTGAGCCAATCTGCCACCTGACCGAGCCCAAAGGGCGGGTCCAGAAACACCACATCAAAGCCTGTGCGCTCTCCAGAGATCCACTGGTTGGCGTCAGCGCACACAAATTTGGCCTTCTCGATGCCAGGCCAAGTCTTGGTCGCCTCCATCAGTGAATCCAGCACCGATTTGGATTTCTCTACAAACACAACCGATGAGGCACCACGCGATAGTGCTTCCAAACCCAAGGCACCTGAGCCGGCAAATAGATCCAAACAATGGGCACCCATCAAGCGCGGACCAAGCCAATTAAATAAGGTCTCGCGCACCCGATCACCGGTGGGTCGCAAGCCAGGCGCTTCAATCACTGGCAATCGGCGACCTCGCCACTGGCCGGCAATGATCCTGACTTGATTTGAATGCTTTTTGGATTTCATGGAAGTGATAGGATAGCGTTTATTTGGATTTTGGCCATGTTTTCGATCTTTCGGCGGAAAAAATCGGGTCAGGGTGTGGAGTCTGCCACCCTTCGCCCCATCGAACAAAGCGGGGTTGACCCCTTAGAGTCGAGGCTTACACGCACTCGGTCCAGCCTATCCCATTTGTTTGGCTTACTCAATCAAGCCAACCAAATCGATGAAGCCCTCATTGAAGAGATCGAGACCACGCTCTTAATGGCCGATGTGGGTGTGAGCGCCACCGAGCGCATCATGTCACAACTCAAAACCGCTGTCGATCAACGCATGATCGAACAGCCCCAACAATTGCTCCCTGCGGTACAAGCAGAGCTCTATGCACTGATCGAGCCTGCCGAACAATTCTTGGTTGTTGATCCCGACAAGAAACCATTCGTGATCTTAATGGTGGGCGTCAACGGTGTCGGCAAAACCACCACGATCGGCAAGCTCGCGAGCCAGTTCAAGACCGCCGGCAAGACCGTGGTGATC
>JAGYMV010000166.1 GCA_018400355.1 Wenzhouxiangella sp. | reverse complement strand
ACGCGCCGCACCCAGCTCCTACGGCGCATCACCCACCTCAACTCGCCAATCCCAACCATCCGCCTGGCTCCGCCACTGCCGGTCGCCCCACAACGCCAGTTGCATTGGCGCAGGCAGGCGCTCGCGATCAATGTCGGGTTTGGCTTGCACGTGCCACGAGCGCCCTTGAACCGCTTCTTGGGTCAGGTGGGTATCTAAAAACTTGGGTTGTGCCAATGCGCTGATCAACAGTCTGAGTCGTGGATAGGTCACCGATGTGTTGGTCTTGAGTTCGGTGAGCTGATACTGCTCAATCAAAGGCAGGTAACGAATCTCAAACCGATGGTTGCGCGTTTGATCGGTGGAGGCCAACACACCATGGATTGGATGAATGCGAGTCGCGACCACCAAAGTGACTGCCACGCCGTGATCCAATGCCTCCAACACCGCCGGACTCGGGGCAAATGAGATGCCGCTGACCACCCCCAAGACCCCAGAACGCCATTGCAACACGGGATCAATCAGGGAGAGGGTCAGCGTTTGTTCGTCGCCCTGGCCATCTGGGCTAGGCGCTTGGCAAGCGACCAAGAGCAGCATAATAAAAACCATCCCAATCTTGCTCGCCTGGCAACACCTGCCAGCCCACGGAGACAGCCCGCCCAGGCGGCTTGGCCTGGCTGGTGGCTGGCTGGGTTGGTGGCTCCAAGACCTGTGCATCAACGTGACTCTCCAAAAACGATTGGACCTGCTGGTGGTTTTCTCTGGCCAACACAGAACAGGTGACATAGACAAGGATACCGCCCGGCTTGAGCAAGGGCCACAACCGATTGAGCAACATGGCTTGGGTCTCGGCCAAGGCATCCATGTCTTGGGGTTGGCGCAGCCATCGAATATCGGGGTGGCGCCGAATGACACCCGTGGCTGAGCACGGCGCATCAATCAAGATGCGGTCAAAGGCTTGGCCATCCCACCACTGATCGGGCGTGGTGGCATCGCCACAAATGAGCTCTGCCGACAAAGACAAGCGCTCAAGGCCTGCACCCACCTGAGCCAAGCGATCGGCCTCAGACTCCACCGCCACCAAGGTGATGTCGGCTCGCTCCAGACAATGCGCGGCTTTCCCACCAGGGCCCGCGCACGCATCCAATACGCGCTGTCCAGGTTCGAGTTGCAGCCAGTCCAAGGCCCATTGCGCGCCTGCATCTTGGACCGACCACCCGCCGTCCATAAACTCTGGCACATCGCGAATGGCCGCTCGCGTCTCGCAAATCACACCATCACCCACCCATTCCAATGCCTTCGCGCCAATGCCTGCGTGCGACAGCGCATCGAGTGCTTGCTCTCGACTCCAGTGGCGCCGATTGACCCGCAATGTCAACGGGGGCGAGACATTACCGGCGGCCAGGATGTCCACCCAATCGTCGGGCCAATCATTGGCGATGGCATCAATCAGCCACTTGGGATAACCCCACTCCATCACCGGTTTGCCCAGCCATTGACCTTCCAGTGCCTCCCTCTCACGCAAGAAACGACGCAAGATGGCATTGACCAATTTCGTTAAGTGTTGGGCCTTGGCCAAGCGGGTGGCTTCCACCGCGCAATGGACCACCGCGTGTTCGGGTTCGCGGGCGTCTCTGAGCTCAGACAAAGCCACCGCCAAAATAAAAAAACTCAATCGGTCTTTGGGTTTTAAAGGGGTGTGTAGCAAATCTTTTAAGTGCGCATTGACCATGGGCCAATCGCGCATCAGGCCGTGCACCAAACGACGCGTCAATGACCGGTCTTTGGATGCCCCCATGCCCTCGCACACCCGCTCCAAGGCCACATCGGCGGCCTGCCCTGAATCAAACACCGCCAAGGCCACCTCAGCGGCGGCCAAGCGAGGTCTGGCACCCGTATTAGCGCCAGTCTGGGTGGGCATTGAACCACTCGCTCGCTGTGAGTCGCCGGCGCGACGGTGCCTGCAATTCCTTAATTTCTAAAGAGCCCTCACCACAGGCCACCACCACCCGATCCGAGTGTCCTCGCACCAATTGTCCCGGTGGCGCATCCACCACTGGACCAACCTCCGCCGCCCAAACCCGGACCATCGGCTCACCCAGTGAAGCAAAGGCATCGGTGTGGGCCACAGGCCAAGGGTTGTAGGCGCGTACCGCGCGCGCCAACTGCTCAGCAGGCGCGGTCCAATCGAGCACGGCATCGGATTTTTTGATCAATGGGGCGTGGCTCACCCCCACCGATGCCTGCGGAATTGCTGTGGGCAATTGATCACTCAACAAGGCTTCAAGGCCCGTGATCAACACCTCGGCACTGAGTTTGGACAAGCGATCATGCAATTGCTCGGCCGTCTCACTGGCGCCGATGGCCGTGGCCTCGGTCAATAGCACGGGCCCCGTGTCGAGGCCTTCATCCATTTGCATCAAAGAAATACCGG
>JAGYMV010000165.1 GCA_018400355.1 Wenzhouxiangella sp. | reverse complement strand
CGGGTGGTGGAAACCATTGCCGAGACCGCGGCTTCGGGTCGCATTGGCGATGGAAAAATCTTTGTCACCACCATTGAACGGGCAGTCCGAATCCGAACCCGAGAGGAAGGCGATGATGCACTTTAAGTTTTTATGGGCTGGGCTGTGCACCGTGGCTTTGGCCGCTTGCCAGTCTGAAGCGCCCACGCCTTTGGTGGCCAGTCCTGAGTTTGTGATTGAGGTCGGCAAAGACCCACACAGTTTCGCTGAGTATGAAAAAGTCAGCATCGAGCACCTCAGTCTGGACTTGAACGTCAACATGGCCGCACAACGGCTCGATGGCCACGTGGTGTATCGACTCAATCGCCATGAGCCCGGTTGGCAACGGCTGGTCTTAGATACCAGAGACCTTGAGATCAAGGATGTCACGGTGATCAGGCCCGATGGCAGTTACATGGGCGTGTCCTGGCGATTGGGCGAGCCACAAGGTCATCTTGGACAACCTTTGGTGATCGTCTTGCCCGCGGGCATTGAGCAGGTTCGGGTGGACTATGCCTCCAAGCCCGACGCGTTTGGTCTGCAATGGCTCAGTGGCGAACAAACAAGCTCTGGAAAACCATTTATGTTTTCCCAAAGCCAACCGCATTACGCTCGAACTTGGGTGCCATTGCAAGACACACCGGCCGTTCGTTATACCTTCGATGCCACCATTCAAGCGCCGCAAGATTTGATGGTGGTGATGGGCGCAGACGGCAACCCAGAAGCCATCAATCAGACCGGCCAATATGCCTTCAATATGCCTCAGCCCATCCCTTCTTATCTGATGGCCATTGCCGTGGGTGAGCTCAACTTTGTCTCCACTGGCCCACGCAGCGGTGTTTATGCTGAGTCCGATTGGATTGAGCGAGCGGCCAATGAGTTTGCAGTACTCGAAGAGATGATTGATATTGGTGAGGGCTTATATGGCCCCTATCGTTGGGGGCGATACGATTTGTTGGTGCTGCCGCCGAGTTTTCCCTTTGGCGGCATGGAAAACCCACGGCTCTCATTTCTAACACCCACCATCATTGCAGGCGATGGCAGCTTGCTGGCGTTGGTGGCCCATGAGTTGGCGCATTCTTGGTCTGGGAACTTGGTGACCAATGCCGCGTGGCGAGACCTTTGGCTCAATGAAGGCTTCACCGTGTATTTTGAAGCCCGCATCATGGAAGCGCTCTATGGCAAAAAAGTCAGAGACATGTTGGCAAAGCTTTCTTGGGATGGCTTGGCTGAGACCGTGGCCAGTGCCGATGTGGCGGATCGGCAATTGGTCCGAGATCTCAGCACACGGGATCCGGAAGAAGCGTTCATGCGTGTCCCCTATGACATGGGTCGTTTTTTTATCGATTGGCTAGAAGCACGATTTGGACGAGAGGCACTGGATGAGTTTTTGCGCGCTTACTTCGATGATTTTGCGTTTGAGTCCATCGACACCGAGACGTTTAGAGAATACGCCATAGAGCATTTGTTCGAGCGCTATCCCGATAGGGCCACCATCGATGAGATGGATGCTTGGTTGTATGTCCCAGGACTCCCTGAATTTGCGATTGAACCGCAATCGGATGCATTCGAACAAGTCGATGCGCTGCGAGCCTCTTGGCTGGCGGGTCAAATGGATCTGGCTGATTTGCCAGTGACTGAGTGGTCTGTCCATGAGTGGCGCCATTTTCTCATTGGTTTGAACGGCCAAATGAGTCCAGCGTTAATGGAGGCGATGGACCAGCAGTTTGAGCTCACCACCAGCCAAAATGTAGAGATTGTTTTTTTATGGTTGCAGCTCAGCATTGAGACCCAATATCCACCCGGCATCGAGCGGCTGGAGAACTTTTTGCTGGAAGTGGGCCGAAACAAATTCACCCAGCCTTTGTATGCGGCCTTGGCAGACACCGACTGGGGGCGCGAATGGGCCATTGAGATTTATGAGCGGGCCAAGTCGGGCTATCACCCACTCACCAGACAGGCATCTGAACGCGCTTTGGGCTTGAGCTCCGATATAATAGGACCAAATTAATGCTATTTTGGGGTTGATGCTTTATGTTGTCTAACAGCTATGCACCGGTGCGTTTTGATCGCGACTGCGAAGTCATCATGGTACCTGAGGGTGAGACGGTGGAGTTGCCGGCCGGAACCTCGGGGTATCTCACGCAATCGCTGGGCGGGAGCTTCACCATTTTTGTGGAAGGGCGCTTGTTCCGACTCAATGGCGACGATGCCGATGCCATCGGCAAACAGCCGCCACCAAAACCCCAGGTGCCGGAAGGCGCGAGCGATGAAGACTATGAGGATCTGGTGCACCATCAGTTGACCACCATTTATGATCCTGAGATCCCGATCAATATTGTTGATCTTGGCCTGATCTATGACTGCCAGGTTCACCACAATGACCCAGAAAACCGAGT
>JAGYMV010000164.1 GCA_018400355.1 Wenzhouxiangella sp. | reverse complement strand
ATCAATGGATTGAGATTGAGATTGGGCATCGCCCGCACCCCGAATCAGACCCACCGGGACCTCCACCTCATCGTAATAAACAAAGGTGTCACCAAAATAAGCGTCATTGATGGGTTGGGCTTGGGGCAAATCCAGTCCATCGACAGACACCGACGGGTCGCTCACGCTCACCGCCAAGCTGTCTCTGTAAATGTAGTAATTCGGGGCGGAGCGCAGGCGGAGCAACAAGGCATCGGGTGCCGTGGCAATGGCTTCAATCGAAAACGCTTGCTCAGCAGGCAAGGCGCCACCTGAAGACTCTAAAAGGCCATCTAAGGCAGACGGGGCCGGTGTGATCAAGGCATCAGCACCAACGGCCGGCCCATCCAAACTCAGCAATTGCCGATGCGGGGGGTAACACACGCCCAAATCCGCACACCCTTGAGAAACCACCCGAACATCCATCACGCCAGCGGGTGCCGCTTGGATGGGCACCACCACCCGAACCCGCCCACGGTAGGTCTCGGTCTCACCGAAAAACTCATCGGTGGTCACTTCACCTTGCGGGATCTGGGGCGCTCCGAGCTCGGCCGTGTCTGAAGAAAACTCAAAGGCGTGGCGGTATAGGTAATACCCCGGGGCGATGGTCCAATCCAATACCAGCGCATCGTCCGTGCGCTCGGCCTCTAACGCAAACGCCTCTTCCACCGGCAGCAGATCATCGGCAGTGATGGTCTGTGCATTGGCACCCATCGACCAGACCAAACCCAGCCACAGGGTGATCGGCAGACACCGGGCAACGAAAGACCAAGCCTTCTGGCCCAGTGCGGTGGTGATGGTTTGCTTGCTCATTTAAATGGGTATCCAGTCAACATTCAGTCTTGGTCAAGCCAGTCTTTGGCCCAGCGGAAGTAAGCCGGGAGCCCATCGCTGACTTCGATTAACAGCAACTCTGGCACATCATAGCCGTGGTGCTTCGCAACAAACGCTTTTAAGGCCTCAATCTTGGCCTTGGAGGTTTTGATGGTCAAGACCACCTCCAAAGCGGTCTCGATCGTCCCATCCCACGGGTAAACAGACCGCGATGGCGGGCCGATGTTCACGCACGCGGCCAAATGGGCTTGGACCAACTGCTGGGCCAAAGCCTGGGCCTGTTCTGGGTCAGAACAGGTGGTTTGCGCCAAAAACAAGGCATCCGAGTCATTCATAGCCCTCTATTCTAGCCCGCCTTGTTCGATTTCTTCGAAAGATTGCACCCGAGCCCTTGAAAAGGGGTTTGATGGACACCATCTTGGTCGGGCGTATCAACGATTGGTGTGGGTCGTTTTAACGGACCCTAGCCCGATCGTTGAAAACAAGCCCTTAAGGTGGTTTTGCCGCCAACGGGGTTAACTAAACCTATTTTTGATGAGTTGGAAGGGAGAAATAACCCATGAAATTGCGTCCTTTACATGACCGCGTCATTGTTAAACGCGTTGAAGAAGAGCGCACCAGTCCAGGCGGTATTGTCATTCCTGACAGCGCCACTGAAAAGCCCATTCGGGGCGAAGTACTGGCTGTTGGCAATGGCAAGATCTTAGAAAACGGCGATCAAAAAGCGCTGGATGTCAAAGTCGGTGACACCGTGTTATTCGGCAAATACTCTGGAACAGAGGTCAAGGTCGATGGCGATGAGCTGCTGGTGATGCGTGAAGACGACATCATGGCCATCATCGAGTAATCGAGACCGTCATCTACCCACAAACAACGATTTAAATTGAATTGGAAGGACAGTAACCATGAGTGCTAAAGACGTACGTTTTGCAGAAGACGCTCGTAACCGCATCTTAAAAGGTGTGGATACACTGGCAAAAGCCGTGAGCGTCACGCTGGGCCCTAAAGGCCGTAATGTGATTTTAGAAAAGAGCTTCGGCGCCCCCACCATGACCAAAGATGGGGTCTCTGTGGCCAAAGAAATCGAACTCGAAGACAAATTCGAGAACATGGGTGCACAGTTGGTTAAAGAGGTGGCTTCAAAAACTTCTGACGCCGCTGGTGATGGCACCACCACCGCCACGGTATTGGCACATGCCATGTTGAGAGAAGGCCTCAAATCAGTGGCCGCTGGCATGAACCCAATGGATTTGAAGCGTGGCATCGACCAAGCCGTCAAAGCCGCTGTGGAAGAGTTGAAGAAAATCTCAACCCCTTGCTCGGACGACAAAGCGATCGCACAAGTCGGCACCATCTCAGCCAACTCCGATGAAGAAATCGGCAGCATCATCGCTGAGGCCATGGGCAAAGTCGGCAAAGAAGGTGTGATCACTGTTGAAGAAGGTCAGTCACTGGAAAATGAACTCGACGTGGTCGAGGGCATGCAGTTTGACCGTGGCTATCTGTCACCTTACTTTGTGACCGACCAACAAACCATGCAAGTGGATTTGGACAACCCATACATCT
>JAGYMV010000163.1 GCA_018400355.1 Wenzhouxiangella sp. | reverse complement strand
CGGCCGTGGCGCGGTGGCCCAAACCTTGGCCAGTGTGCGCCGAGAGATTCATCCTTCCGTGGGTGTGCAAGCGTTCTCAGCCACCTCGGGGTTGGGGATGGATGAGTTGCTGGCCGCTTTTGAGGCCTGGTACCAGCCCGATGTGGACTTACTTGCCTAGCCCATGCGCATTGGCCCACACACGCTTTCATCCAATATCGGCCTAGCGCCGATGGCGGGTGTGACCGACAAACCTTTTCGGTTGCTGTGCAAAGCGATGGGGGCAGGGCTGGCGACTTCTGAAATGACCACCTCGGATGCCAGCCTTTGGCACACCAAAAAGTCGCGCCACCGCATGGATCATGCTGGCGAACCTGGCATCATCAGCGTCCAAATTGCAGGCACCGAACCCGAGCCCATGGCCGACGCGGCTCGCTTCAATGTGGCCCAAGGCGCGCACATCATTGATATCAACATGGGGTGTCCAGCCAAAAAAGTCTGCAAAGCTTGGGCGGGTTCGGCCCTGATGCAAGATGAGCCTCGCGTCGCCGCGATTTTAAAAGCGGTGGTGGAGGCGGTGGATGTGCCAGTGACTTTGAAGATCCGCACTGGCTGGGCCAGCGATCAAAAAAATGCCCCCATCATCGCCCGCATGGCCGAAGATTTGGGTATCCAAGCGCTGGCGATCCACGGGCGGACGCGCGATCAAAAATACACGGGTGAGGCCGAATACGACACCATCGCCCAGATCAAATCATCGATTGGCATTCCCGTATGGGCCAATGGCGACATCGATACGCCCGAAAAAGCAAAAGCCGTACTGGCGCATACAAGAGCCGATGGCCTTTTAATCGGCCGCGCGGCTCAGGGCAGGCCTTGGATTTTTCGACACCTATCGCATTACCTAACAACAGGTCAGCACTTGCCCGAACCCGATCCGATCGAAGTGGGCGAGATTCTGGTGGGGCACTTACGAGCGCTGTATGCCTTTTATGGTGAGGAGACGGGCGTGCGCGTGGCCAGAAAACACTTGGGCTGGTATGCCAAAGACCGCCCGGAAAACCGTGCTTTTTTATCGGTGGTGAATCAAGCCCAGGATGCGGCCACGCAGCTGGCACTGACTGAACAGTATTTCCAAGCCATGAGCGCCTATCGATGCGTGTCATAATATTTTTTCTATGGCGCTGATGAAAAAAACAAGACACGCACGGTATGGGTGGTTACTGGCTCTGGCGTGCCTGATGGTGCCCAGCCTGGTGCTGGCCCAAGAGGCCCCCTCACCCACTGAACCAGAGACCATCCAATCGTCTAGTGATCTTCCAAGTGATTGGTTAGAGGCGTTTGATCGCCTCCACACAACAGACCTCAATCAAGCCATTGCCAACCTCAATCAAGCCAAGACGCATGCCTTGGCCACCGATGATGTGGACTTGCTGGTGGCGTACGCCCAACGGGTGATTGCGCATTTTCGCTACGTTGACGATATTCCTCAAAGCATTGAGCAGATCGAGGACTTCTTGTCGCGCAATCAAAGTCGGGCCACCCCTGAACAACGCCGTTACTTGCAATTGGTCTTGGCGGCCTTGCACATCCAAGACCAAACAGACCTGGCCGAAGCCAAGCGGCTTTTGACCACGCTGGACCAAGACCCCGAACTCGCGCGCCACCGTGCGCTGATCAAAAAAACCTTAGGCGACTTGTATCAAACGCTGGGTCAATACCCCCAAGCGCTCACCGCCTACACCGAGGCATTGAGACTGGACAGACAGCCCGCTTTTCAGGCGCGGGTCTACAACAACTTGGGCAATGTGGCGAGTTTTTTAGAAGACTGGGATCAAGCCATTGATCATTACACCAAGGCGATTGAGATCTATCAGACGCTGGGTTACGTGGCCGATCAGCTCTCAGTCTGGGCGAATCTGGGTCCATCGTATCGGGCCAATGGCGAACCAGAAAAAGCGCTGGAGGTGTATTTAGCAGGCATCGAGGCGCTGGGAGATTTGGACTCACCCGATCTGGCCGCCCAGTTCCAAATGAATTTGGGCAATTTGTATGTGGACCTTGGGCGGGTTGATGAGGCACTTCAAGCGCTGGCTCGCTCAATGGCTCTTTGTGAGGAGCAAGGATTTTCGTTTTGCGTGATGCTCAATCACCTCAACATGGGCTATGCCCACTACATCAATGAAGACTATGCCAATGCCTTGGCGGCTTATGATGTGGCAAACCAAAGTCTCGAGAACCTGCCCGACCCTTATGTCGAACGTCAGCTGATGGATAATTACGCCGATTTGTATCGGGATCTGGGGGATTATCAAACAGCGCTCGATTACGCGGATCGATACCATGCACTCGACCGGCAGCTCATCAATGAAGAATCCAAGGCGGCGGCTGAGGAAATACAAACCCGTTATGAAACAGAGCTCAAAGACGCAGAGCTGTTGATTCAAGCCGAGCAAATC
>JAGYMV010000162.1 GCA_018400355.1 Wenzhouxiangella sp. | reverse complement strand
GGTGGGCTTGGTGTGGATGGCTTGGCTGGGCGACTTTGAAGCGGTGGGTTTTGGAACGCTGTTTTGGCTTGGCGTGTTGGCCGTGTTATCGATTGTTGTTGATTTCATCGCCACGGCAGAGGGTGCGCGCCGCTTTGGCGCTGGCCGGCTCGCTATTTTAGGCGCCACGCTGGGGCTATTGTTTGGGATTTTCTTTGGCCTTGTGGGCATCTTGCTGGGGCCATTTGTTGGTGCCGTCTTAGGGCATTTAATTGGCAAATCCACCATCGATGCGTCCATGCGCGCGGGTGTGGGTGCCACCGTTGGCGTGGTCGCAGGCACGCTGGCCAAAGGCCTAATTGCCTTGTTGATGCTCGTTTGGTTTGGTGTTGCTTGGTGGCTGTGAGTGAGTGCAGCTGACGTTTAAGAGAATGCACTCACGCAAAGCTTGATCAGGCCACTGGAAAATATGCCCAAGGCCAGCACACCCACACCGTTGATGGTCAGCAAGGTCCGAAAATCAACCGGCACCGTGATGATGCTGGTGTCCTCGGGCTCATCAAAATACATGACTTTGACCACCCGCAGATAATAGAAAGCACCGACCACCGCTGTCACCACCGCCAACACAGCCAGTCCTGTGAAGCCAGCGCTGACCGTGGCGGCAATCACCTGCCATTTGGCAAAGAACCCCAGAAACACAGGAATCCCGGCCAAAGAAAACATCAACATGAGCATCATGAACGCATACCAAGGGTTGCGTTTGGCCAGGCCCTTTAAATCATCAATTTGGTCGGCCTCACGCTCGCCATTGGATATCAAAATCACCACAGCAAAAGCACCGGCTGACATAAAGACATAGGCCAGCGTATAGAACATGGCCGCTGCATAGCCCTCATTGGTGCCAGCCAAAATCCCCAGCAGCATAAAGCCCATGTGAGAAATGGTGGAGTAGGCCAGCATGCGCTTAATGTTGGTCTGAGCGATCGCTGCGAGGTTACCGAGAATCAATGACAAAGCGGCAATGATGACCAGCATCAGCTGCCAATCCCCATGCAAGTTGCCCAGCCCATCTTCTAAGAGGCGCACCACCAATGCCAGCGAGGCGATTTTAGGAACAGTCCCGATAAACAAGGTCGTTGCCAAGGGTGCGCCGTGATACACATCTGGGACCCACATGTGCATTGGTACCACGCCCAACTTAAAGGCCACCCCAACCACGACAAACACAAGACCAAATGTCAGCAGCAGGCTCTCACCGGCACTGCCACTGAGGCTCGCTGAGATGGCGGCCAAGTCTAACGAACCGGTCGCACCATAGATCAAGCTCATGCCGTAGAGCAATAACCCAGAGGCCAGCGAACCAAGAATGAAGTATTTCATGGCCGCCTCTGACCCTTGCAGTGAATCTCGATTGAGAGCAACCAAGGCATAGGTTGAAAGCGCCAACAGCTCTAGGCCCAGATACAAGGTCAAGAGAGATGCAGCCGAGATCATCACCATGATGCCCAACAGCGCAAATAAGCTCAGCGTGTAAAACTCGCCTTTGTAGAGATTAAATTGGCGCAGGTAGTGCTTGGCGTAAACAAACACACCAGCCAAAGTCAGATAACCAAAAATCTTTAAGATGTCACCGAAGCGATCTCTCACAAATGTGCCACTGAAGGCATAAGCCACCTCACCCGGAGACATCATCAACCGTGCGGTTAATATGGCAGCAAAAATCAAAACCAAGGTGGCCAAGAGGTGCGTCAAACCACGGCGCTTGGCTGGGATAAACAAATCGGCCAGCAGCACCACACAGGCCATGGTGAGTACGAAGATCTCTGGGAGTGCGAGTTGTAGGTCAAGCAACATCATTTGAGTTTGGACTCCACAATATGGTCAATGAGATGACTGACAGAGACCTCCATCATGTCGATCAATGGGAATGGCCAAACACCCACTGCAATGACAAAAAATGCCAGCGTGGTTAAAACCACCCACTCACGCGCGTTAATGTCTTTCAATGCCGCCACGGAGTGGTTGCCGACCTCACCGTAAAAGACCCGTTTGACCAGCCACAGACTGTAGGCCGCTCCCAAAAGCAGCGTGGTTGCCGCCACAAAGGCAAACCAGAAGTTGGCGTGAAAGGCGGCCAAAATCACCATGAATTCGCCCACAAACCCACTGGTGCCTGGCAATCCGCTGTTGGCCATAAAAAAGAGCACGGCAAAGACAGCAAACCAAGGCATCGTATTGGCCACACCGCCATAAGAAGAAATCTCACGGCTGTGTACTCGGTCATAGAGCACCCCCACCGCAGAAAACATCGCCGCTGAGATAAATCCGTGAGAGACCATTTGCACCATGGCCCCCGACATGCCGAGCCCAGCGCCAGCAAACTCACCACTTTGGCGGCCGATGGCAAAGGCCAAGAAAAGGCCCAGCGTGACAAAGCCCATGTGGGAGATTGAACTGTAGGCGATCAACTTTTTCATATCACTTTGAGCCAAGGCCAC
>JAGYMV010000161.1 GCA_018400355.1 Wenzhouxiangella sp. | reverse complement strand
CCCGTTCGAGTTGTTCAATGGCCTGATCAATGCCGCCGCGGATATAGTAACTCTCTGCTTGTGCCTCAGCGGCCCTGACAGAATCACCCGCCCGAGACGCTGCTTGGGCATACAACTCGGTCATGTTCAGGTCAGTCGGATGGGCATGCAGATGGCGCCTGAGGATGGCCGCTGCTTCGGTGGCGCGCTCTTTGTTGGGGTCATGCATCAAGGCCTTGGCATATTGCACCGTCACCATTTGGCTGCCGGCATACTGCAAGTAGAGCTCGGATAAGATCTCAAGGCTCGCCTCCACTTGACCGTTGGCCAATTGCCAGTCGGCCTCAAGTAGGCGATACAGTTGGTTGTTGGGCTCGTATCCGAGCAGCACATCCAAGTGTTCTCTGGCCAAATCCATTTGGCGCGCGTCAATGGCTGCCAGTGCCATGCCATAGTGCATCGGCCGCTCAGGCCTGTCTTTTGATTTCAGACGCAAATCAAAGTATTCAATGGCTTGTTCTGGTCGTTGACTCATGAGGACTCTGAGCTTGGCTTGCACATAATGAAACAGTTCATCATCTCGAGTCAGGTGGTCTTCAAACTGCTCGGCCCGTGCGCGCGCCTCAGCGACCCGATTGACCGTCAAGGGGTGTGTCCGCAAGTACTCAGGCACACCATCGCCGCGAGATCTGGATTGAATGTTGAGGCGCTCAAAAAACCGAGTCATCCCATGGGGGTCATAGCCCCCGCGGGCCAAGAGGCCAATGCCCACTCGGTCGGCTTCGGCCTCGCTTTGGCGGGTGTGGTTGATTTGGAATTGCGTCGACAGGCCCATGCCCGTCATCAAGATGGCGCCTGTGGCATCGCTTGAGCCACCGGCCATGCCGGCCGCCAATGCCAGACCCAAGGTGGCCAGCATGGTGGGCATGGAGGTGTTTTGTTGGTTTTCCATGGCGCGCGCCAAATGGTCTTGGGTGATGTGCGCAATTTCATGGGCCACAACGCCGGCCACTTCGGCCTCATCGTGGGCCAATAAGATCAGGCCTGAGTGCAAGCCAATCACACCAGCCGGTGCTGCAAAGGCATTGATGCTGGGTTCTTTGAGAACAAAAAAATGGAAGTCGGCTTGATTGCGGGTCGAGTAAGACACCAGCCGATAACTCATGTCTTCTATGTAATCGACAATGAACGGGTCTTCAATGAGCATGCGGTTGGCTCGAAAGTAGCGTTCAATGTCGCGCGCGAAGGTGCGTTCGTCTTCAGGAGACAACACCCGAGTGGTGGTGGAGCCCATTTCAGGCAAGCGCACGCTGTCTTGGCCCAGCGCGTTCTCGACACCACCCAAGCCAAGCCAAGTGCCAACCATGAGCCACGCCAGCAAAACAGACACCATGGGTGTGCTGAGTCGGCTTAGAATGGGCTCTTGTTGATTGGATTTCATTTTCATCTCACTGACTTATGACCGCGAAAACACGCTCATGTTTCAAGGCGCCGGATCAGGTGGTGGTGGTGCGCGTCCCCAAAGACCACCCCAACTTTGCCCATGCCTGTGAGTGTATCGCCCAAGGCGTTAAAAAAGGGTATTCGGTGCAGGTTTTCTTGCATGGGCCGGCGGTTGGGGCGTGGCTGATGGACGATCGGGATGGCTTGCGCGCCTTGGCCAATAAGCCCCAAGTGCGGGTGGGCGTGTGCCAAGCCGCTTGGCAACGTCTGATTCAGCAGCAAAGAGCACCCAGCGATCCGCCTTTCCCAGTGATGAGTCTGATTGCCATCTGGGATGCCATTGGCCAAGCGAAGGCTGTGTCTTGTTTTGGTTGGGGGCAGTGGCCAGACCACTGGCCGTCAGTGTCAACTGAGAATCCAGCGTCAAACCGAGAAGGCGAAGGACAAAGAACCCAAGCCTATGGCGTGATGATCGCCTATGCCCCCTCGAGTGCTGATCGAGACAGCTTGTTGGAGTGGGTGTTGGCGGGTGCGACATTGGATCTGGACTTGGTGGTGGCATTTGCAGGTGATGGCGCATCGGAGTTGGAAGATGAGGCGGCCAAACGCTGGGCTCAAGTGAAAGACCATGACTTGGCCAAAGTGGTGACAGAACCCATCATCGCCGAAGACAATCAAACCACCAGAGCTGATGCGCACGGACCATTGCGTGGGCGAAAATGGCTGGTGATGTAGGTAAACCGATGACAGATCCTAAAAACACACTAGAAGCAGGCGAGCATCGTTGGCCATTGGACGAAGACGGCCATTTGGCGGACCCGAGCACTTGGTCACCGGCCTTTGCTGAGGCCGTGGCTCTGGCTGATGATCTGAACTTGAGCGATGATCGGTGGTGGTTGATCGAATGGGTGCGTGATTACTGGTTGTCTTATGGCAACGCGCCTTTGATGCGATCGGTCGTGGTGGCCTACCGCGAGCATCGGCAAGACCCCAGCTTGGGCAGTGCGTCTTTGTACGGATTGTTTGCAGACAATCCCATTCGTGAGGCCTGTCGCCTGGGCGGGGTGCCCAAACCCGATTGGTGCATCTAGGCCT
>JAGYMV010000160.1 GCA_018400355.1 Wenzhouxiangella sp. | reverse complement strand
CCAGCCACAGCGGCCAGCGCGACCTCAACGCCCTCTTCGCCCACTTTTTGGGCGCAGCGTTTGATGCCTTCATTCAACAGGCTTTTCGTGTAGCTGTTGCTGTGGTCGTTTTCGGCTCTTGATGCAATCACCGCCTCGAGACGGGCCAACATGCCCACCGGTGGCGGGGTCTGACCAAAACAACTGGGGTGGTTCAAGTGACAGGTGGGCCCATTGGGGGTGGCTTGAACCAATAAGGTGTCTTGATCGCAATCGAGATGGACCTCCACCAAGTCTAGGGTGTGGCCCGAGGTTTCACCCTTGGTCCATAAGCGTTGTTTTTTTCGGGAAAAAAAGGTCACCTTCTCAGTGGTCAATGTGGCTTTGAGTGCCTCTTCGTTCATATAGCCGAGCATCAACACATCACCGGTGTTGGGGTTTTGTACGATGGCCGGTACCAGCCCATCGCCTTTGGCCCAATCAATTGAATCGATCCAAGCAGGGGTGTTCATGCGTTCATCCTCATTGATTAAAAGCCGGCGGGACGAATGGGCAGACCAGATTCAATCAAGTGTTTCTTCAGCTCAGGGATGGGTAAGGTGTTGGCATGAAAAACCGTGGCAGCCAGCGCCCCATCCACATCAGCTTGTTGAAACACATCGACGAAATGATCGGCCACACCCGCCCCACCGGAGGCGATCAGCGGGACCTGACACAGGCGCCGCATATAACGAAGTTGTTCGATGTCGTAGCCATCACGGACACCATCGGCGTCCATGCAATTTAAAACAATCTCCCCGGCGCCCAAGCGCTGGACCTCCACCAACCACTCATGGGTGAGTCGGTTTGGATTGACCATCGCATCGGGATTGCCGGTGTATTGGCGGACCCACCATTGACCATCGAGGGCCACCGAATCGATGCCCACCACAATGCACTGGGAACCCAGCGCATCGACCAAGCGGGCAATCAAAGAAGGATCGGCCAAGGCCGGTGAGTTGACAGACACTTTGTCAGCGCCCGCTTTGAGAATGGCGCGTGCGGTCTGCACATCCGTGATGCCGCCGGCCACACAAAAGGGAATGTCGATGGCGCTGGCCACCCGTTCAATCCATTGAAGATCCACACTTCGTTTTTCCGGGCTGGCGGTGATGTCATAAAACACCAGCTCATCGGCGCCTTGGTCTCGGTAGCGTTCGGCCAGTTCAACGATGCCACCCATGGACCGGTGGTCTCTAAAGCGAACGCCTTTGACCACCTCGCCGTCTTTGACATCCAGACACGGAATGATGCGCACCGCGACCATCTAACGCACCGTCCCCGATGGGTGGTCAGCGGGTCTGTTAAAGCGGGCAATGTCTGATAAAGGCACGGTGCCTTCGAGTAAAGCACGGCCAACAATGCAGCCTGCCACACCGGTTATTGCTGTGGCCTCTAGGTCTGCAGACGAACCGATGCCGCCCGAGGCCTGAATGAGCAGCTTGGGATACCGCGCCACCAGTTGCCGATACAAGTCATTGGCGCTTCCTTCCATCATGCCATCGCGGCTGATGTCGGTGCACAACACATGCACCAAGCCTGCTGGCAGGAGCCGCTCCAACAGGGCCATCAAGTCAGCCTCACCCGGTTCGGTCCACCCAGCAGCTTGCGGGATAAAACGTTTTTGATCGCCCTGCCCTTCGGCTTTGACATCCAGCCCGGCCACCAAAGCGTCTGGCCCAAAATCGCTCAGCCATTGCATGAAGGTCTCGGGTGTTTTGATCAACACGCTGCCCACCACCACCCGGCTGACCCCAGCTTTGAGGCGCGCTTCCACATCGCGCTCGTGGCGAACACCGCCACCGGCTTGTACGGGAATGGACAGCGCCTGACATATTTCTTGGATGAGATCGAGGTTGGCGCGCCCCCCAACTCTGGCACTGTCGAGATCCACCAAATGCAAGACTTGAGCACCGGCTTTTTCGTAGGCCATTGCGCGGTCAATCGCCCGATCCTGATATTGGGTTTGGCGGGCATAATCGCCTTGGGCCAAACGCACCACAGACCCTGAAATGAGATCGAGCGCTGGAATCAACATCATGAGCTTAAAAACCCTTTGAGCAGACGCGCGCCAGCATCGGCTGATTTTTCCGGGTGAAACTGGCAGGCCACAAAGTTTTTTGCACGAACGATCGCAGCAAAGGTCTCACCGTGGTGACTGGTGGCTATGGTGCTGGGGTGATTACCGGGCAATGCATAGCTGTGCACGAAATAAAACCAATCATCGGGGTTGGCGTCCTTGGCTATGGGGTCAGCCGTGGTCCAGTGCAATTGATTCCATCCCATGTGTGGCAAGCGAATGTGTTCAGAGCCGCTCAAGCGTTGAATGTGACCAGGAATAATGCCCAGACACTCGGTTGGGTGACCGGGGCCTTCTAGGTCGTTTTCGGCCGATGACTCAAACAGCAATTGAAGCCCCAAACAAATGCCAAGAACGGGCTGGGTGAGGGATTGGATCACCGAGACCAATTGGGCTTTTTCGAGAGCCGCCATCGCCGCATGCGCCGTGCCGACG
>JAGYMV010000016.1 GCA_018400355.1 Wenzhouxiangella sp. | reverse complement strand
GCGGTTGTTGATCAGGCACTGAGCGGAAAAAGGAGAGAGTCGGCCGATAAGCCGGGTTCTGTCGTGGACAGTCATTCATCTGCGATGGCTGTCACCAGCCACCTGTAGCAGCCTACCCGGATGCGACGCGGGCCACGCCATGGCATCCCTATTTGGCCTTGCTTCGAGTGGGGTTTACCCTGCCATTTCGGTTGCCCGAAACGCGGTGCGCTCTTACCGCACCTTTTCAACCTTACCTGTGCCCGAAGGCCATCGGCGGTACATTTTCTGCGGCACTTTCCGTCGATTGAGCGTCACCACTCAACCGCCCAGGCGTTACCTGGCACCCTGCCCTATGAAGCCCGGACTTTCCTCTGTGCCCAAAAGACACAGCGACTGTCTGGCCGACTCTCAACCATCAAGCATAGCTCAAAGCCACGCCATTAGGAAGCCAAGCCTCTAGATAGCGGGGTTAAGTAGAGACGCACCCACCACCCACAAGCGCCATTGAGCACTGTCTAGGGCAAAGGCTTTTGCGAGATGATCGGCGGCTTGGTCTGCAATGATCTGTGGATTGTCTTCCACATGCTCAGATCCAATGAACAACTGCCGTCGACCGGTTTTTGGGTCAAAGCCACATCGATAGAAAACAAAACGAAGGCGCTCGCGGCACAACATGTTCAATAGGCCCAAGCGAACGTTGAGGGTGAACGATCCGGACCGGCCAGTCAATGTGGGGCGCCCATCGGCTGGGGCATCCACCAAAATCACGGGCGTTGCGTTGGCATTCAAACTGTCGATGATTTGTGCATAGGCTCCCCCGAGGGTGATCGCACCACCACATTTTTCCAAAGCCTTGAGATGCACCGCTTGGGCCCATCGCTCTGCCCACGATCGAAACACCGTTGGCGGTTCTTCTCGGTAGACAAATTTAGGCCCAAGGCCGCACTGCTTTAAATGAGCCAAAGTGGGCAACCCAGCCCCCCAGTGCGTGCCCAATGCGATAAAGGGTTGTTCGGGCCACTGCCCCACCACATCGAGCCCATCGATCAAATCAGCGGCTTCATCCCGCACCAAGCGCCAGCCATCACAGCGGTCCAAAGCTGCAGAGAGAACATGCCGCCTCGCCCAATGCTCATCGGGTACATAACCGAGTGACGCTGCTTGAACTTGATCTCGATGCGCGAGTTGTTGCGCTTCGGGAAACACCCAAGCATGTTGGCAAAATGCCGCATTCTCGACGCCGTACCGACGCCGCGAATCGCAAAAGGGCAACACCAAACGCTGATAGATGCTCACAGACCACTCAATCCAATCTACGGTAGGCGCAACACACGAAGCCACCACCAAAAGTTAACCAAGCCCAACAAAGACGCCGCCACATAAGTCAATGAGGCGGCTGTCAGAATTTTTCTTGCATGCGGCTCATCTTCTGGCTTCAAGTATCGGCCTTTTTTTAACAAAGGCAACGCGCGCCGAAAGCTGGCATCGAGCTCGGTGGGCAGTGTCATCAAATGCACGATCACACCAGAGGCCAACGCGGCCAATCCCATCACCAGCAACACAAGGCCGGCTCGGGGCAGACGAAGGGCAATCAAAAAGACAGGCATCAGAGCAATCAAAAAAAGCCCAATCTTTTGGAGCTTTTGCATCCACCCAACGAGTGTGGTCCGCCACAACAAAGGTTGGTAACCATCGGCATGTTGGATGGCGTGTCCGACTTCATGCGCTGCGACCGTGACGGCTGTCAGAGAGGCCCCATCAAAGTGGCTGGGGCTTAATCGAATCACACGGCCACTGGGATCATAGTGATCCCCCATCCCGAGGGATTTGTCGTCAAGGCGCTCCACAGACACCGCTTCAAGACCCAATTGATTGAGCAGGTGGCGAGCCAACTCTCCGCCCGTTCCGGGATAGCGATCGGCCGGTGTCTCATAGCGTTTCAACACACGCTTCACCCACCATTGAGGCAAAAAGACCAGCAAGGCCAAAACCGAAATTAACACGAGCCAAATCACTTCGATTCAGCTCCATTGGTGTGATCTGTGGGCTCCGCCCCGTCACCATGAATCCATTGCCACGCCTGCTGTCGGGACAAGCCGCTGACTCGGCCCAGCAAGCGGGCCGCTTGCGATGGTGGCAACGAGTCTCTCAAGGCTTCAGCCAATACCTGGGGCGAAATCATCGGCTCGGGATCGCTTGCGCCCTCGACCACCAGCACCGCCTCGCCCCGGCACTGGTCTGAGTCGGCTTCAATCCATGCGCTCAACGCAGCCACAGAGTCGCGTCTGATGGTTTCAAACTGCTTGGTCAACTCGCGGGCCAGGGTGATCAATCGTTCAGGCCCCAATGTCTCACTCATATCTTTTAAAGCCTTCAGCAAGTCTCTGGCTGGGACATAGAAGATCAAAGTGGACTCAAGCGATGCCAGCTGTCGAAGCCTGGCTTGACGGGCGCCAGACTTCGGTGGCAAGAAGCCCTCAAAATGAAATCGGTCACTGGCAAGACCGGCCACGGACAGAGCGGCAATGGCCGCACATGGCCCCGGGACTGGACTGACTCTAATGCCATGATCGTGCGCGGCGCTGACCAAGCGAAAGCCTGGGTCTGAGATCAGTGGTGTGCCCGCATCACTGACCAAAGCAACATCTTGGCCTGATAAAAGGCTCTCAATGATGCGCTCGATCCAGCCTTTTTCCGTGTGCTCATTCACACTGATCCAGCGCTGGTCTTTGTTATTTGGAACCAGACGGCGACTGATGCGCGTGTCTTCGGCCGCCACGATGGGGGCATTTTCCAAGACCGATTGAGCGCGCGGGCTCAAGTCTTCTAGATGACCCAACGGGGTGGCCACCACCCACAGTGTGGCCGCCGAGGCGGCTTGGGGTGAGGTTTCGGGGTGATCGGGCCGAGCCTGTCTGTCTTCCATAGTCGCATTGTAATACGGCAATCAATCTTGGGGTTTGGATGGTTTATCATCAAGGCATGATCGCCTCATTGCCCCATGCTCACATTCGGATCCTTTGGATCCTCTTGGGACTGTCTGTCTTGGCAGGCTGCGCCCCAACCGGCGAGTTTGTCAGGAGCGGTCCTCAAGCCATCGATGGCTATGGTGAGGCTCAGACTCGAACCGAACGCCGAGTGGCCGAGTCCTCCGAGGAGCGGGCAGATGGGGCGGTCCGAGCGCTTCGCAATCGCATCAGAACAAACACCGTATCGACACAGCAGTGGCTGTCTGACTTGGCGCAGTATCGGATCAATGAGATTCGCTGGCAGCTGCAAACCCACCGGGACGACCTTCAACTGAGACCTTGGCTGGAACTGGCGCTGATGGTGCATACCCAGCGTCTCAACCCATCAATGCTCGACGCTGATTTGTCGCGTTGGGCGCGAGCATATGGCGATCAGCTCCCCAGTGACACCATTCGAGCTGAAACAAAGTCTTGGGTGGATGCGTGGCGCGCAGGGTCGCATGGCCCACAAACCATCGGCATCATTTTGCCGGGTGACTCCGCCCTTGCCACACCCGGAGAGGCGATCAAAGATGGGATTTTGGATGCTTGGTTGGCATTGGATCTTGAGCGTCGGCCTGAGCTGTTTTTTTACTATGTGGATGATGACCAGCCACAAAGCCTCTATCAAGTCCCCCAAATGGCGATCGACGATGGGGTCGATTGGTTGGTAGGACCTTTGCCGAGACTGCAAGTTGAGCAAATCTTAAAAGACCGCTCGGCGCGTTGGATGACACCAACTTTGTTTCTCAATGTGCCAAGACCCGAGGGCCTGCGACAAGCGCTTGGCAACCGCCGACTGGCATTTGCGCTCAGTCCTGAAGACGATGCCCGCCAAGCGGCCATCTACGCGCGTCAATTGGGTCTCGAACGCGCTTTGGTTCTTGAGCAAAACACCGCTTGGGGTCAACGCATGGGCGATACCTTCGTCAATCAGTTTAGAGCCCAAGGTGGGCGGGTGGTTGAACAGGCCGGTTATGACCCCATGGTCGTCGATCATTCTGATTTGCTGGAGTCTGTCTTGGGTCTCAATGACTCAAAACGGCGGATCGAGGCCTTGCAAAGACTGTTGAATGAACCCCTTCAGTCTCAGCCTGAGCGCCGCACGGACATTGACATGATCTTCTTGGCATCACGGGCAGCCGATGCGCGCCAAATCAGGCCTCAGTTACAGTTCTTCAGAGCAGAGGATCTGCCGGTGATCGCCACCGCCCATGCCGTGGATGGCTCTGTGGATGGCCGGCGCGATGTGGACTTAGAAGGGCTGTATTTGCCCATGCCGCCTTGGTTCATTGATACAACCGACCCCGGCCAAGAGCGCGCCAGTGCCGAGGCTCGCCATCAGCAACTCAGTACCCCAGCGTTGTCTCATCTCTACGCCATGGGGCGAGACTTAACTGGCGTGATGCGCTGGCTTGGCGTGATGCAGGATGACCCCGATGCACAATTGCAGGGCATGACAGGCACGCTGTCTGTCTCTGCAATGGGCGAGATTGAGCGCGAGCTAACTTGGGTACAAATTGAAGATGGGCAAAGCAGGCCACAGCCTCGACAATGATGCGGCCTGATGTGAGCAACTCGCTCTCGACGTCCACAACAGATCCAATTCATTTAAGGAACCCATTTAAGGAACCCATTGTGATTGCAACACCAACAAACCCAACCGGCTTCTCGTTGCCCCGTCTGGCCATGGTGGCCGTGATGCTCCTGACATTGAATGCCTGCGCGCTGATCGCCGTTGGTGCGGCTGTGGTCACCGCCTCTGCAGTCCATGATCGACGCTCTGTCGAGGTCGTCGTGGACGATCGGCTACTCAACATTGCTGTGCGTGATGCCCTCTATGGAGATGATGCCTTTGGCAATGAAAGCCGCATCAAAATAAGCACATTCAATGGATGGGTTCTCTTGGCTGGCGAGGCGGTGTCTGATAATCAAGTTGAAAAAGCCAGCCAATTGGTCAGCCAAGTCGATGGTCTAAAGAAACTCTTTAATGAGCTCGCACCGCTGCCTCATGCCAGCCTGGTGCAAGCCAGCCGAGACCGTGTTCTTTCTCTTCAAGCCAAAGCTGCCGTGGCCGATATCAAAGATTTGCCACGCTTTGATGCTTCTCGGGTCAAGATCACCACAGCGCGGGGAAATGTGTATCTACAAGGACTGGTCACTGAGGCTGAGGGTGCGCGTGTTGTGGAACAAGCCCGACACGTCAGTGGGGTTGAACAAGTGGTGGTGCTGTTTGAGTGGATGGACCCGACTGACTGAGAAGAGTGGCCCAGTTCAGTGCCAGACAAATTCAATGGGCCACCATTGCCCGATCAACAACAAAGTTAAAACGGCAAAGGCGGCCGCCAGCGCGTCATCGGCCATGATGCCCAAGCCCCCATGGAGACGCCGATCCAGCCACCCAATTGGCCAAGGCTTGGCGATATCAAACAATCTAAACAGCACAAAAGCCAGCAACCAAGTACTCAAACTAAAAGGCAGCCACACCAACACCGCCCACAGCCCAACCCACTCATCCCAAACAATCGCGCCATGATCGTGGGTGCCGATGGCCTTGGCTGCCCGGGCACAAATGAACACCCCCACCCCAAACGCCACCACAACAAGCAGCATCTGCCATTCGATGGGCAAGATCAAAGCGATGGGATACATCAATAAAAGCGCGGCCAAACTCCCCGTCGTTCCCGGTGCCTTAGGACTCAAACCACTGCCAAACCCCATCGCCAAAAACCCAGTCAGTGACCCAAAGGTGATGGCCCGAAGACGCTTTTTTTCTTCTGCTTCACTCATCTGCCGTCTCCTGAAAATGGTCCCACCCTCGTTTGGCGGGGACAAAGTGACCGCCATGCTCATCAAGCACTAGGATCTCGCCACCGCTGGTGACTTGGCCAATGACGGTGGCATCGGTGTTGGCCAATTGCAAATCGGCCAGAAGCGGCGTCAGGCTCGATGGCTGGACACTCATTAAAAGTTCATAGTCATTGCCCCCACTCAATTGCAAGTTCCATCGCTCCGCCTCAGAGAAGCCCATGGCTTTCATGGCCTTCGAGGTGGGCAGCTTTTGCAACTCAATCTCGGCCCCCAATGGCGGGGTCGCACTGTCTCGAGTGGCGGCATGCAAAAGATGCGACAAATCGGCCAACAAGCCATCTGAGACATCGATCATGGCGTGCACATGCCCAGCTGCGTGCTGGCCAGCCAACAGGCGAGGCGTTGGTCGGTGCAGCCGCTGTCGCAGAGCCAGCCCAAAGGGCGCGTTATCCACTGGGCGACTCAAAGCCGCCGCGGCATCCCCCAACGTACCGGTGAGTACCAGCAGATCACCCACTTGGGTCCCTGAGCGCGTGATCGCTTGATCGGGCATGACTTCACCAATCAGCACAACACCAATGTTCAATGGTCCCTCTGAGAGATTGCCACCGACCAGCACAAGCCCATCATCCAAAGATAAAAAGCCTTGCATAAACTCATCCAGCCAGGCTTGGGTGGCATACACACTGTCTTTGGGTAAGGTCATGTTCAACAGTGCCCACCGTGGCTTGGCTGCCATGGCCGCCAGATCGCTGAGGTTGACCGCCATGGCCAGATGGCCAATGTCGTGCGCGGTCCAGTCGGAGGTGAAGTGACGGCCCAGCACCAGAGAATCGGTGGTGGTCACCAAATGTTGATTGGGTGTGGGCGCAATGACAGCGGCATCGTCACCAATGCCGATGGGCACCTGCGCCGATGGCTTGACATGCCGAGCGATCGCATGAATTAATTCAAATTCAGTGCGCGCCGAGCTTGAGTTCATGAGTGGGCAATTTCGGTGGCCCTCAATTGATTGGCCAAACGGTCCATGACGCCATTGATAAAAGTGTGTGCATTCTCTGAGCCAAACCGGTGGCTCAATTCGATCGCCTCATCAATGACCACGCGATAAGGAATCTCTGGGTGATGCAAGAGCTCATTGACACCAATCCTTAAAACCGCACGCTCCATTTGATCGAGGCTCGCATCCACCCGCTCTAGTGCGGGTGCGATGAGTGTATCAATGGCTTCTTGGTGCGCCACCACCTCTCTGACCAAGGTCTTGAAATATTCCAGATCCACCCCTTCAAAATTCTGCTCTTCAGAAAACTGGGCAATGATGGCTGCCGAGGTGTCGTTATTCAACTGCCACTGATACAGGGCCTGCAACGCCCGGCGGCGCGCCCGACGGCGCGGTTCGAATGGGTTATCAAAACTCATCGGGGCCTGACCATACCGGTTGGGTTTGACTGAGCGTGACCATCTCTACCACCGCTTCAGCGACTTCTCTGCCCTTGTCTTTGCGCGCCGGATCGGCTCGCTCGAAAGCTTGCTCAGCATTCTCGGTGGTCAAGACACCAAACCCCACTGGCACACCCGTTTCTAATGCCACTTGCCCCAAGCCTCTGGCGCATTCTTGAGAAATAAAATCAAAGTGTGCGGTCTCACCACGAATCACAGCGCCTAAGGCAATGATGCCTTGATGCCGACCCGCCATGGCCAACTGATGGCACGCCAGCGGCAATTCCCACGCACCTGGCACATGCAAGGTGTCGATTTGGTCGGCTTCCATCCCAAGCTCTAGCAGCGCCTGGTGGGCGCCCTGCCTGAGCCACTCGGTGACTTGGGCATTGAACTTGGCAACAACAATGGCAATCCGCTCAGGAACGGCCGGGCTAAATTGTGAAGCACTCATAAACAATCACTCTTTTGTTCAGTGGCTCTGGAGCCACCCCTGGATCAGTGGGCGCGTCGCTGACGACCACCCTTTAAGGCACGATGTATTCTGTGATCTCCAAACCAAAGCCATCCAATGCACTCAATCGCTTTGGCGCACCGTACACGGCCATACGAGAGATGCCAAGTTCCGCGATGATTTGGGCGGCGATACCATAGCTTCTCAGTTCGTGACTCGTCTCCTCGATGCCTTTGGATTCAACCGCACCCGTTTGGGTCTGCATGAGTGTGTCCATCCGTGACTGGTCGTCCTCATCATAGCCCAGAATCAAGGCAAGCCCCCGCCCTCTGCGGTGGATGTCTTCTAATACAGGCCCCAAGGGCATGCCAAACGCGGGATCGCTGACGGTCATGACATCACCGAGCAATTCAGGCACATGCACCCGAACGGGACAAGGCTCATCGCCGGTGATCTCACCTTTGATCAGAGCCCAGTGGAGTTTTTGATGAATTTTGTCTTTGAAGACACGCAACTCAAAAGGACCATGTGCGGTGTTCACCGATTGAGTATGCACACACTCAACATTGGCTTCATGGGCCAGTCGATACCGAATCAAGTCAGCCACCGTGCCCATCTTTAGGCCATGCTCTTTCACGAACGTTTCGAGCTCAGGACGGCGTGCCATGGTGCCATCGTCATTTAAAATTTCAACCAATACACCGGCAGGCTCTAAGCCCGCAAGCAAGGCCAAATCCATACTCGCCTCTGTGTGGCCCGCCCGAGCCAACACGCCGCCAGGCTGCGCCATCAACGGGAAGACATGCCCTGGATGATTTAAATCTTGTGCACTGGCACTGGGTGCCACAGCCGTCCGAATTGTGTGTGCGCGGTCATAGGCTGAGATCCCCGTTGTCACCCCCTCGGCCGCCTCAATTGAGACGGTGAAATTGGTTTGGTGGTGGCGGTCGGTGTCTCGCACCATTAACTCAAGGCCAAGCTGCTTGCAACGCTCACGCATCAAGGACAAACAAATCAGCCCGCGACCGTAGCGTGCCATGAAATTGATGTCTTCGGGTTTGACCAGACTCGCGGCCATGATCAGATCGCCCTCATTTTCGCGATCTTCATCGTCGAGCATCACCACCATTTTGCCCGCGCGGATGTCTTCTAGTATCGCTTCAATTGAATCAAACTTCATTGCGTGCTCGCTTTTTGTTGGGAGGGTGCCATGAGACGGTCCAAATACCGTGCCAGCAAATCGATTTCGAAGTTCAGGCCATCACCAACGCTCAAAAATCCCAGTGTGGTCACAGCCCATGTATGGGGGATGATGTTGACTGAAAAATAGGTGCCTTGCTCAACTTGATCGACCACCTCATTGATGGTCAAACTCACCCCATCGAGTGTCACTGAGCCTTTCGGTGCCACAAACCGCTCGAAGCCTGTGGGTACTTTGATGTCGAGGCGGTGGTTGCCTGCATCCAAGGCTTGAATGGCCAAGACCTCAGCCACTCCATCCACATGACCTGTGACGTAATGACCACCGAGATGATCACCCACTTGAAGTGCCAACTCCAAGTTCAAGGCATCTCCAACCTGTCGCCGACCATGGGTTGTTTTGGCCAAGCTCTCTCCTGAGAGATCGGCACTAAAGCCGTTGGCATCGATGTCCAGCGCCGTCAAACAACACCCGGCCACGGCAACACTTGCCCCGGTCTCCCATTGATCGGGCGCCAAGTCTGGGCAGTCAATGCGAAACCGTGCGCCATCGCCTTGGGTCTGTATCGCTTGGATGGTTCCCAAGCTTTGAATGAGTCCGGTGAACATGATGACTGTTTGCTCTTCCTTGTCTTTTTTAGGTTTTCACAGGGTCATGGTGATTGGGCCAACGCAACCGCAGACATTGGTCGGGACCCACTGGTTGCACATCCACACAGCTCATGCGCATACGTTGATCAAAGCGTTTGATCTCTGGCAAAGCGACCATGGGCTCGCCGGCTCCCAAAAAGGTGGGTGCTTGGTAGAGCAAGACTTCATCAATAAAGCCAGCACCCAAAAAAGCACCCGACAAAGTGGGCCCTGCCTCAATATGCACTTCATTGAGCTCTTGTTGACCCAGCCAATAGACCAGCCCTTCGAGATCCACCCGCCCGTGGGGATCTGCATCCAGCTGATGCCACTGGATCCAATCCGATGAGGTGGCATCAAACCACCCTGGCCTCTCCACGGTGCTGATGACCCAGACAGGCGCCTCACATTGGAATATTTTCGCATGTTTGGGCACTTTTCCGTGTGAGTCCAAAATCACTCGAATGGGTTGTTTGATCGGTTGAGTGGTGTCGTCCAAGCGCGCGGTCAACAACGGATCATCGGCCAAAACGGTATTGATCCCAGTCAATACCGCACACGCCCTCGCCCGCCAGCGGTGTCCATCAGCCCGCGCCTGTTCGGAGGTGATCCACTGCGAGTGGCCATCGGGCCCGGTCGCTCGCCCATCGAGACTGGCGGCGAGTTTCAGACGAAGCCAAGGACGGCCCGTTTGCTGCCGGTGTATAAAACCAATGTTGAGCTCACGGGCAAGGTCTGCACCCACCCCCAAGCCAACATCGATACCCGCTTGTGTCAGCCGAGCGATGCCCATGCCAGCGGTTCGAGGATCTGGGTCTTCGATGGCCACCACCGCACGGGCCACGCCGGCTTTAACCAAGGCCTCACTGCAAGGTGGCGTTCTACCATGGTGATTGCATGGCTCTAGCGTGATATACGCGGTGGCACCCTGGGCGGCTTGGCCGGCTTCTTTAAGCGCCATGACCTCAGCATGATCACCCCCTGCTTGTTGGTGCCAACCCGAGCCGACCAAAGCGCCATCTTTGACCAGCACACAACCCACACGTGGATTCGGGCTGGTCGAAAACATGCCAAGACTGGCCAAAGCCAATGCTTGATCCATCCACTCAAGGTCTGTGGCTTGCTGGGATGAATCAACCATTATTTGGGTGTGTTTTTTGATTTGGTGTTGGGCGCAGGCGCATCGTCGCTCATTTCTCTAAGCAACGAAAATTGGCGGGTGTCGAGCGCGCCGGGTTTGTTTTTTTCCAAACGCTCAATCTCTTCGCGGAAGGCTTGAACGTCTTCAAAACGACGATAGACCGAGGCAAATCGAACATAGGCCACCTGATCAAGGCGGGCGAGTTCTTCGGCCACCCAAGCACCGAGTTGTTGCGAGGAGACTTCAGGCTCTTCTAGGGTGCGGATGCGCCTGACCAGTGCTCGGAGCGAGTGCTCGACCGCTTGGGTTTCCACGGGGCGTTTCTCGAGTGCCTTTTGGATGCCCCGCCGAAGCTTTTCTTCATCAAACAATTCGCGGGTGCCATCGGCTTTGATGACATTGGGTGCTTTGAGGGCCGGTGTTTCGTAGGTATTGAACCGCGCACCACAATTTTCGCACTCTCGCCTTCGGCGAATCTGAAAACCATCGGTTGCCAGACGACTATCAACCACACGGGTGTCCACATGATTACAAAACGGGCACCACATCGGCAATCCAAATTAAAACTGGTGGTCTTGGTAGACTGGGAACCGATGGCATAAGTCGATCGCGCCCTGTTTGACCCGCGCATGGACGTCCGCATCACCCATGTGATCGATTAAGTCACACATCAAGGATGCCAGCGTGCCGCTTTCTTCCACCCCAAAGCCTCGGGTGGTAATGGCCGGTGTGCCAATGCGCAAGCCCGATGTCACAAATGGTGATCTGGGCTCGCCTGGGACGGTGTTTTTGTTGGCGGTGATGTGGGCCTCGCCCAAGGCCTCCTCAACTTCTTTTCCAGTGAGGTCTTTATCAATCAAATCCACCAAGAAAAGGTGGTTGTCGGTGCCACCAGAGACCACTTTATAGCCACGTTCCATAAACACCCCCGCCATGGCTCGGGCGTTATCGATGACTTGTTGCTGGTAGGCCTTGAAGGATGGCTCTAGGGCTTCTTTAAACGCCACCGCCTTGGCTGCGATGACGTGCATCAAAGGCCCACCCTGGCAACCAGGGAATACCAAAGAATTGAATTTCTTGTTCACTGACTCATCAAGCCCTTTGGACAAGATGATGCCACCGCGCGGACCTCTGAGGGTTTTATGGGTGGTCGATGTCACCACGTGGGCATGCGGCACGGGGCTTGGGTACACACCCGCGGCCACGAGACCTGCGATGTGGGCCATGTCCACCAAAAACCACGCACCGACCTCATCGGCGATGGCGCGCATGCGCGCCCAATCCACCACCCGAGAATAAGCTGAAAATCCACCGATGATCAGCTTGGGTTGGTGCGTTTTGGCCAGCTCAGCCATTTGCTCGTAATCGATCTCACCGGTGGCGTGGTCAAGGCCATACTGCACGGCGTTGAATAAGCGGCCAGAAAAATTCACTTTGGCCCCGTGGGTCAAATGACCCCCTTCCGAGAGGTCCATACCCAAAATGGTGTCACCGGCTTCCAGAAGCGCCAAGAACACCGCTTGGTTGGCCTGCGAGCCAGAGTGGGGCTGCACATTGGCATAATCGGCCCCAAATAGGGTCTTAAGGCGTTCAATGGCCAAGTTTTCGGCCACATCCACATACTCACAGCCACCGTAGTAACGGCGACCTGGGTAGCCCTCAGCGTACTTATTGGTTAAGACAGACCCTTGAACCGCCATCACACGAGGACTGGCGTAGTTCTCTGAGGCAATCAATTCAATGTGGTCTTCTTGGCGTTTTTGTTCAGAAACAATGGACGCCAACAACTCTTCATCGAAGTCTTTCAAGGTATAGGTCTTATCAAACATATGAGATCAACCCTGCCGGTGAATTAGGTAAGGGTCT
>JAGYMV010000159.1 GCA_018400355.1 Wenzhouxiangella sp. | reverse complement strand
TATGCCGGTTGGGAAGCGGGTCAGCTAGAACAAGAAATCAGAGAAAATGCTTGGCTGAATGTGGATGCCAAACGAGACATTTTGTTTGACGCACCTGTTGAGCAACGTTGGGAGCAAGCCGTGGCGAGCTTGGGTTTTAGTGCATCGGCACTGCAACCCTCAGGTGGCCATGCCTAAGCGAGCCACATTGCTCGCGATTGACTATGGCAAAGCCAGAACGGGGCTCGCGGTGGGCCATCCCCTCACCGGTTCTGCCCAACCTCTAGACCCATTGTCTTCAAAAAACGAATCCACTCTGGTGGATGGCTTGGCCAAGGTCATGAAAACATGGCAACCGGCCAAATTGATCGTCGGTTTGCCTTTGGGCGCTGAAGGGCATGAAAGCCCCATGAGCCAGAGCGTCAGGGCGTTTGCCGATATTCTGATCGAGCGTTTTCCAGACACTGAGGTGGTGTTGCACGATGAGCGGTTGACCTCGATGGCCGCTGCCAGCGCCCACGCCGAGCGGCGCGAGCAGGGCAGAGCGCGCGCCCGCGATGCGGCGAAGCTCGACAGCATGGCCGCGGCTTTGATTCTTGAGTCATTTATGAATGCCCACCCGGAGGCTTTATGAAAGCGATGCGGTTGATTGATATCGATGGCCCCAGCTTGGATGTGATCGAGACCATCGTGGAGCGGGCGGTGGCCTTGTCCAAGGGCTCAGAGCCTTTGGCACAAACCCACACCATTGCCAACGTGTTCTTTGAGCCGAGCACCCGAACGCGGGTGTCATTCGAGATGGCGGCCACGCGCTTGGGTCTTCGGGTGATCAATCTTGATGGCGAACGCTCGTCGATGACCAAAGGCGAGTCTGTGCTCGATACGCTGGCCACATTGCACGCCATGGGGGTGGAGCTTGCGGTGTTGCGCCATGGACACACTGGCATTTGTCATGAGCTCAGCGAGCAATTGCCTCCAAGTTTGGGGTTGATTAATGCAGGCGATGGCTGCGGGCATCACCCCACGCAAGCTTTATTGGATGCAGCCACACTCACCGCCAAAGGGGTTCGTTTGAGTGAGGCCAAGGTGGTGATCTGTGGCGATCTCAGGCATTCGAGGGTGGCGCGCTCCAATGTCGCCTTGTTGAAAAGGCTGGGCGTGGGCGAGATTGGTTTGGCCGGGCCCGAGGCTTTGATGCCCGCCCCTGGATCGGGCTTTGATGGCCTGAGGCATTATGACAACCTCGATGCAGCACTCATCGATGCCGATGTGGTGATGATGTTGCGGGTGCAAAAAGAGCGCATGGATGAAAGCGATGGTGGGCTTGATTTGGCAGACTATCATTTGCACTGGGGACTGACCACAGAGCGCCTAGCCAAGGCCAAACCCGAATGCTGGGTGATGCATCCTGGGCCCATGAACCGGGGCGTTGAGTTGTCTGCCCAAGTCGCCGATGGGCCCCAGTCTTTGATCTTGGACCAAGTTCGGATGAGTGTGTTTACCCGCATGGCGATCTTTGAAGCGCTGTTGTCTTAAGTGTTGGTCTGAGCTGAGATTTGGGATTGGAAAGGTCTACAATAAAAATATGTGTTCCAAGTTCCCTCATCCGACCCGCTGGTCTCGCCTGCACCGCGTTCATGAGCAACGGGTGATGCGATGACTCAAACAAACCCAACCCAAACCCCTTGGCGACGCATTCGAAGCTTTGTCTATCGGCCGGGTCGGCTGACCTCAGCCCAACAAAACGCCCTCAACGTCCATTTGCCGCGCTATCAATTTGATCCTCAAGCGCCTTGGCCCACCCACCAGGCCATGGTCATGGAGATTGGGTTTGGCAATGGCCAAGCACTGGTTGAGATGGCCAAAGCCCAACCACAGGCGCACATCATCGGTGTTGAGGTCCATCCCCCAGGTGTCGGCCGTTTGCTAAACGCCCTGCATGCAGAAGACATCAACAATGTTTCCGTGGCCATGTGTGATGCCGTGGCTTTGTTGGAAGACCACATCCCAGCACATGGTCTCGATGAGGTGCGCATTTATTTCCCAGACCCATGGCCCAAGAAACGGCACCACAAACGTCGGTTGATTCAACCAGAGTTTGTGCGTTTGCTGGCCGAGCGCCTCAAACCCCTGGGGCGGTTGCATTTGGCCACCGATTGGATGCCGTATGCTGAGTGGATGGAAGAGGTGATGTCAGCGTCTGATGCATTTAAGCGCCAGCGTGGGGCGATACACAGCAGGCCCGATACCCATTTTCAGCGCCGGGGTGAGCGCAAAGGTCATCCCATCGTTGACATGATCTATCAGCGGGCTCAGGTGAGCTAAATGGAGATGATGGCCTCGAACCTGACCTTAAGTGGCGACATGGTCTTGGTGTTGCTGGTGTTGGGTCTGACCGTGGCGTTGTTTGTCTCTGAGATTGTTCGCATTGATATTGCTGCGATCTCCATCATGGTGTTGATTGGTTTGTTGGGCTTGGTGCCATCCGATCAGTTGTTCAATGGGTTTGCTTCAAACGCCGTGATCTCTTTGATCGCGGTGATGATCTTAGGCGCGGGACTGGACCGA
>JAGYMV010000158.1 GCA_018400355.1 Wenzhouxiangella sp. | reverse complement strand
CCGACATCAAGCCGATGGATGTGTTGAAAGCCACCTTCCCCGCTGGCACATTATCTGGGGCGCCCAAGGTCAGGGCAATGGAGATCATCCAAGAACTCGAGCCGGTCAGGCGCGAGATTTATGCCGGTGCGGTGGGGTATTTCAATTGGCACCGAGAAGCGGATTTGGCGATTGCCATTCGCACCGCGATTGTCAAAGACGGGGTATTACAAATCCAAGCCGGTGCGGGGATTGTTGCCGATTCTGATCCCACGCTGGAGTGGGAAGAAACACTCAACAAGGGCAAAGCAGTGGTCAAAGCCGTGATTGAAGCCAGTGGGGGAGAGGGTTAATCATCGTCAATTGATGAGTTTGAGCTGGCTAATGTAAGGAAAATTCCTTACAATCGGATCATGAAATACAAGCGCAAACCATCCAAATCTCTCTACATTAGGGAGGAGGCGACCTTGAGTTCGAAAGGGCAAGTGACACTGCCCAAATCCATTCGGCAGTCATTGGGGCTTGAGACTGGGTCAAAGTTGAGCTTTGAATTGCGTCAGGATCACGTGGTACTCAAAGCCCAAGAGGAATCGCATGAAGATCCAGCGATTGGTGCGTATCTTAATCTTCTAGAGAAAGACATCACCCAGGGCCAACACATTCAGAACTTTCCAGAAGGTTACCGAGCTTCTCTTAGAGAGGGGTTTGGCGAGGATGCTTTCTCTGAAGAAGTTAATTTGGACGACGAAATAGAGGGGGATGTGTCTCTTTGAAGGCGTCCAACGGTTGGACATTGCGCATCCACCAAGGTCTTTTAGAGCAAATGGCTCGTCTCAAGCGCAGTGCTTTGAAAGCGCAAGCAAAAAACCCCAGCTCATTTCAGCGCCATGCCGACTTTAAGTTGATGTCGACTCTCGACTATTTAATGTTTGAGGCGATACCTCAAGATCCAGCCAACTCAAAATATCGACTCGGCCATTCATTGGGGCCAACTTTCTCTCATTGGCGCAGGGCAAAAATAGGACGAAGGTTTCGGCTATTTTTCCGGTTTGATTCTCGCTCAAAATTGATTATTTATGTTTGGGTGAATGATCGTAATACGTTGCGATCTGAGGGTGGTCAGCGGGATCCTTACAAAATATTCTTATCAATGCTAAACCGTGATAACCCACCGGATGATTGGGCTTCTCTCCTGGAATTTAGTCAGCAAATTGATTGAGTTAGGCGGGCTGTATGCTATCACTGCCTGAGCGTATTTGAATGCATCAAAGTTAGTCAGCGCTTGCATGGGCTTTTGGGGTGCTTACTTATGAAGGCTTGATGGGGATGCGCGCCTTGCATTCTCGAAAGGCTTCACCCAAACACGCCCACTTTCGTTTTATAGTGCGCTATCTTGTTTGATTGACACAGCCACCCAGAAAGCGGAAGAGACAACGTGCCCCAGGTTCTAATGATCGACAACTACGACTCGTTCACCTACAACCTGGTGCAGTATTTGGGTGAGTTGGGGGCAGAAGTCACCACCCACCGAAACGATGCGATCGATCTGGCCGAGATCAAAAGGCTCGCGCCTGATGCGATTGTCCTCTCACCTGGGCCGTGCACGCCCGATGAGTCGGGGGTGTGTTTGGCCATTGTGGAAGAACTCACCGGCCAGTATCCAATCTTGGGGGTGTGTTTGGGGCATCAAGTCATCGGCCAGGTCTTTGGCGGCGACGTGGTTCGAGCCGCCCAGGTGATGCACGGCAAGACCTCACCCATGCACCACACCGACCAAGGCGTGTTTAAAGGGTTGACCAACCCATTTGAAGCCACCCGCTATCACTCGTTGGTGGTCGCCAGAGACTCACTTCCAGAGTGTTTGGAAGAAACCGCGTGGACCGTAGCAGAAGACGGTCACACCAGAGATGAGATCATGGGTTTTCGGCACAAAGCCCATTTGGTTGAAGGCGTGCAGTTCCACCCAGAATCCATCCTGACCCAGCATGGCCACCAACTTTTGAAAAACTTTTTAGACCAGTTGCCTGCCTAGACAGAACCACCAGACAGACCCAAACATTTGAGAGCGCCCATGAGCACAGCCACACAGCCCATCCAACAAGCACTCCATTGCTTGATCGATGGTCAAGACATCCCCGCCGATCTCATGACCGCCACCATGGCTCAGATCATGCAAGGCGAGGCCGACCCAGCCACCATTGGGGGCTTGCTGGTGGGGCTTCGCATGAAAGGCGAGAGTGTCGATGAGATTGCAGCGGCCGCGGCGGTGATGCGCCGCTTCGCCACACCGGTGGACGTGGATGTCGATGGCTTGACCGACATCGTGGGCACCGGTGGCGATGGCGCCTCAACATTCAACGTCTCCACCGCCGCCTCATTTGTGGCCGCTGCTGGCGGGGTGCGCATGGCCAAACACGGCAACCGGTCGGTGTCGAGCCGGTCTGGCGCGGCCGATGTGTTGGAAGCGGCCGGCTGTCGCTTGGATCTCTCCGCCGATCAGGCCACACAACTGATCAAAGCGTTGGGCATCGGATTTTTGTTTGCCCCACAACACCACAGCGCCATGCGTCA
>JAGYMV010000157.1 GCA_018400355.1 Wenzhouxiangella sp. | reverse complement strand
CAAGGTCAACACATGTCTGATAAGCACACCATCCATCCCACCGCCATTGTGGCCGACGGCGCCACACTGGGCAAGAACACCCACATTGGCGCCTACTCGGTCATCGGCCCCAATGTGGTCATGGGCGATGATTGCGTGATTGGCCCTCATGTGGTCATTGATGGCCATACATCGTTGGGCCATAGAAATAAAATTCATCCATTTGCCTCCATTGGCGCCCAACCCCAAGACAAAAAGTATGCCGGTGAAGTGGCGCGCTTGGTGATTGGCAATGACAACACCATCAGAGAGTCGGTCACCATCAACCATGGCAGTGGCGATGGTGGCGGCTTGACCCAGATCGGCGATCACAATTGGATCATGGCTTACTGTCACATCGCCCACGACTGCATGGTGGGCTCGGGCGTGACCATGGCCAATGGTGCAACCCTCGCTGGCCATGTGCAGGTGGGAGACCACGTCACCTTTGCCGGTTTTTCTGGTGCGCATCAGTTTTGCAGAATTGGTGATTACGCGTTCTTGGGCATGTATGGTGGCGTCACACAAGACGTGCCGGCCTATGTCATGGCTTCTGGTCAGCCGCCGCGTCCACGGGGCATCAATGCCGAAGGTTTGAAACGCCATGGGTTTGGTGAAGATGAGATCCGAAACATCAAGTCCGCCTATCGCATTGTCTATCGCAGCGGTCTGCAAAGAGCCGATGCCATCGCCATGCTTGAAGAGCGCGTTGATCAACAACCCGAGCTCAAACGCATGATTGACTCGATCTTGGCTTCTGAGCGCGGATTGCTCCGATAAACCGCATGCGCCTGGTGATCAGTGTCGGTGAGTCTTCAGGCGACTATCTGGCCGCTCATCTGGTCAAACACCTCAAAACCCTGCACCCCGATGTTGAAATTGCCGGACTGGCTGGCCCTTTGATGATCCAGCAAGGCGTCACGCCTTGGTTTGATATGAACGAGCTCAATGTCATGGGGCTTCAAGAGGTGATCGCTCACCTGCCTCGCCTGATGCGCTTACGAAAGGCCTTTAAACAAAAGATCCTTGACTGGCAGCCCGATGCCTTTATCGGTGTGGACGCCCCTGATTTTAATTTGGGGCTGGCCCGCTCGCTTCGACAACAGGGAGTCTTGAGCTTCCACTATGTCTCGCCATCGATCTGGGCGTGGCGCGCCAATCGGGCAAAAAAGATTGCCCGATCCATTGATGGGCTGTTGACGCTCTTCCCCTTTGAACCCCCGTTGTACGAACCCCATGGCCTGAAAACCGAATTTGTTGGACACCCTTTGGCCGATGACATCGACCAAGCGCTCACTGGGCGTGATGGTGACATTGAAAGCCAAGAAATCAAATCGCCATCCATCGCCCTACTCCCTGGCAGCCGCCTCGGCGAGATTGAGCGACACATGCCGCTGTTGCTAGACAGCGCAGCATTGATTCAAACCAAAAGGCCAGACACCCGTTGGATCATGCCGGTGGTCAGTGGAGAACAAGAGGGCCTGATCCACGCCCGCTGGGGCCAGCGATTGGATGCATTGGGCATCCGCCTGCGGGCAGGTCAAACCCAATCTGTGCTTCTGGATGCAGATCTGGCGATCACCGCTTCGGGCACGGTGACATTGGAAGCGTTTTTATTGGGCTGTCCACAAGTGGTGTTTTATCGGCTGGCAGCCAGCACCCATTGGTTGGCCACGCACCTGAACCTGGTTAAAAGTCAGTGGGTCTCCTTGCCCAACATTTTGACTCAAAGCGATTGTGTCCCGGAGAAAATACAACACGCGGCCAACCCAGAAGCAATGGCGGAGTCTGCCCTGGCTTGGTTAAATGACCCGACTCGAATCACAAACTATCGGGCCACAGCAAAGCTTTGGCGAGCGAAGCTGCACGCCGGAGACAAAGCTGCCCGAGCCATCAGCCGCTGGGTAGACCAATCATGAACATCGCCGGTGTCGATGAAGCTGGCCGTGGACCACTGGCCGGACCCGTCGTCACCGCGGCCGTGATTCTCGACCCCAACAACACACCAGTCGGTCTTGACGATTCAAAAAAACTCTCAGAAAAAAAACGTCTGGTTTTATTTGATCAGATCCAACAGCACGCGTTGGCTTTTTCCATCGTTGAGGTCTCCGCCGAAGACATTGATCAACACAACATATTGCAAGCCACTTTGCAGGGCATGGCTCAAGCGGTCGCTAGGCTGAACATCAAACCTGACCTCGTCAGGGTTGATGGCAACCAAAGACCACCGATCGATGGCGTGGTGGAGACTTTGGTGGGTGGGGATGCCTTAGAGCCTGCGATCAGTGCAGCGAGCATCTTGGCGAAAGTGCACCGCGACCGGTGGATGCAAACCCTACATGAGCGCTTTCCTCAGTATGGCTTCGATCGCCACAAAGGTTATCCGACCGCAGACCACATCAAAGCGCTCATGGAGCACGGCCCTTGCCCCGCACACAGACAGAGCTTTAAGCCAGTTAGTTTGGCGCTACAAGCTCATCAATGCGGTCAATGATCATTTCACTGGTGACCGGTCCCAACCAGGTTTCGACCGACT
>JAGYMV010000156.1 GCA_018400355.1 Wenzhouxiangella sp. | reverse complement strand
CAATTGCATCCCCAACGAGAACTACGCCCGTGAATTATTGATGCTGTTTACCTTGGGCGTGAATCAACTCAATATGGACGGCACAGTGAAGACCGATGAATCGGGTCGGCCCTTGGAGGTTTTTGAGCAAAAAGACGTGATGGAATTGGCGCGAGCGATCAGTGGTTGGCGGGTCAGGCGCTTTGAAGACGAGCCACCCAACTCAAAAGACAGGCAACTGGAAGCCCAGTGCCCCAGTGGTGATTTTTTCTATGGCTGGGATGGGCATTTGGTGCCCGAGACCCAGTGGCCAAGAAACGCGCACGATCCGGGGGAAAAAGAGCTTTTGGGGGTAACCATTCCAGCCAGGCAAGGCATTAGGGAAGATTTGGAGTCGGTGTTGGATATCTTTATGAACCATCCAAACATGCCTCCATTTATTTCCTACCGGTTGATTCAACACCTAACCACCTCCAATCCCTCGCCAAGCTATGTGCAAAGAGTGTCTGAGGTGTTTGCTGATAATGGACAAGGTGTCCGAGGCGATATGAAAGCGGTTGTCCGCGCAATTATTTTGGATCCAGAAGCCAGAGCAGGAGATGATCCAGACAAGATGCCAAATAACTTTGGCAGGATCCGAGACTTGGTGCAACACCACACCGCTGTCTATCGCGGCATGGAGTGTGGCCGTATGCCCACGCGCGAATTTCGGGAGCCTCGCCCGATGGACTTCAACAAAGCCAAGCGATTCAATCCGCAATGGCCAAGAAACCGGCCATTGGGTGCCGACGAGGTGTTTAGTTTTTACCCACCCAATAACCCGGTGCCTGGGATGGATTTGATCTCACCAGAGCACATGATCTTAAATACCCGAGGGATTGAAGCGAGGATGGCGAGTTTACCAGCTGATGAGCGCTATCTTGATGTGTGTAACTTCGGGGTGTTTCAACGCGCGGCGAGACAAAGCCCAGAAGCGCTGGTGGATTTGATCTCTGAGCGCTACCTTCGGGGCCGTCAGGACTTTGATCACAAAGACTATTTGTTGGAGATGGGTGAAAGGTTGCAAGGGTGGTTTGGTTGGCGTGATCAAGCAGAGACTGAAGACGATAGGAACGGCCTGTATCCGTTCACAATATTTATGGGCTATTCCCTGCTGGGGGAAGAATTTGGGGTGGTGAGGTAGTGTTATGAGTCATTGTAAAGGGTACAAACAAGCCCAGAGCCTAAAACGTCGCGCCCTGCTGAAGCAAATGGGCTTGACTGGCTTGATGGCGGCTGGATCTGTGGCGATGCCTTGGCCCTTGAGAATGGCCATGGCACAGGCACAACGTGACTATAAGGGCGTCATTTGTGTCTTTTTAAACGGTGGCAACGACGGCAATGACACCTTGATTCCAATCGATGCCGCCTACCAAGACTATGCAAGGGCCCACGATCCAATCGCTCTGCTCAAAGAGGATTTGATTCCCCTAAACCTCACCAACAGCGACCACAAATTGGCGCTCAATCCAGCCCTTGCTAAGCTGGGACCAATCTCAGACCGGGGTGATATCGCCTGGGTGGCCAATGCAGGTCCTTTGGTTCAACCGGTCAGCGCTTACGATGTTCAATCAGGTCTTGCCACGGTGCCGAGTTTCTTAGGCTCGCATCCCGATCAGCAGCGATTGGTCTCTGGTGGTGTGCCAGGCACCTTTGCGGCCCGCTCGGGCTGGGGTGGACGTGCACTTGAGCAAATGCCAGCAGAATTGTTATCCGACCTTTTGTCTAATTTGGCTTTGAACGAAAACAACTGGCTGATGCGGGGTGAGTTCTGGTCACCGACTTTGGCGCAAGACCGAGACCATTTGGCCAATATCAATTTACGCAATGTCTTGGCTGGGGCGGACACAGAAGAGTTACGGGCTTATCGAGCATCGGTTCGAGTGCGCAGCAGTCACGATGATCTGGCTGTGGCCTATCGACACGCAGTGGGGAATGTGCTTGATGAGATGCTGGAGCTGAGACGGGTGTTGGATGCGGTGCCAGAAGGCATTGCTTCCAGTGAAACTGATGCCGATGACAACGGTTTGATGGAACAACTTCGAACGGCTGCCCGTGTGTTTTGGGCGGGCCGAGAGGCGGGTGTGAGGCGTCAGATGATCTTTTTGGATTGGGGTGGGTTTGATACCCATTCCAAACAACGCGGCACCGACATTGAAAACCAAGATGGCTTGCTCCAAGCGCTGGCCAATGGCTTGGATGATCTGGATCGTGAGTTGAAAAAAGGCGGTTTGCACGATCAGGTGGTGACCATGGTGATGTCCGAATTTGGCCGGCCTCTGCGACCCAATTCCAGTGGTGGCACCGATCATGGCTGGGGCAATCACTTCTGGGTCATGGGTGGACCAGTGAACGGCAACAAGCTCTTTGGACAGATGCCCTCGTTGGTGCCAGGTGGTCCTGATGACATGGGTGATGACGCTCTAGGCCGTTGGGTGCCGACCACCAGCACCGAGCAGATTGCCGCAAGTGTGATGGAGTGGTTTGGGTTACCACGTTCTGCTTTCCCGCAGGTATTCGCGCACCTTAAAAACTTCCCCAATCAGACTTTGGGG
>JAGYMV010000155.1 GCA_018400355.1 Wenzhouxiangella sp. | reverse complement strand
CCCTGGAAGACTACCAGGTTGATAGGCTGGGTGTGGAAGCACAGCAATGTGTGGAGCTAACCAGTACTAATTGCCCGTGCGGCTTGGTCATATAACACCAAAGCCAATTAATCTTTTGTGCTGTCTTTATTGACAAGACACGATCAAAAAACAAGACGCTCTTGAACAGACTTCGAAACGCTTTAGACTTGCCTGGTGGCAATAGCGGTATGGAACCACCCGACCCCATCCCGAACTCGGAAGTGAAACGTACCAGCGCCGATGGTAGTGCGGCATTAGCCGTGTGAGAGTAGGTCACTGCCAGGCATTTATCCCAAACCCCAAGGTTGTTATCAGCCTTGGGGTTTTTTTATGCTTATTGGGCTGAGATGATGGCCGTGCGACAAGCACCTCAGACCACCGGTACTGTCTTTGGAGGCGTTGCGAGTGGGCCCAATGGTCAGCTCATAGCTTGAAAACCGCCACGCTGAATTGGGTCAATGCGGGCTCTGACGGGGCAGTGAGTGATGAGGACCTAGGTGAAGACGCAGATGAGTGCTTGATGGGCCTGAGGGGCAGGCCCATTTCCAAATCAAGCGCTCGTTGACTCAGTTCTTCTGAGCATAAATGGCATGGTCCAGCTCGCCTTCAGAATTGGCCACCACGGTGGTCACCATCGCATCACCCGTGACATTGACTGCTGTGCGGGTCATGTCGAGCAAGCGATCCACACCTAGAATCAAAGCAATCCCCTCGGCGGGCAAACCCACTTGCGCCAGTACCCCGGCCAAAAGAACCAGACCCACACCAGGAACACCGGCTGCGCCAATGGAGGCAATGATGACCATCACCACCACCATTAAGTACTGCCCCATGCTCAAATCCACGCCGTAATACTGCGCGATAAACCCCGCTGCAATCCCTTGCATGATGGCCGTGCCGTCCATATTGATGGTGGCGCCTAAGGGCACAGTGAATGAAGACACACGGTTATTGACCCCAAGTTGTTGTTGGACCGTTTTCAGGGTCACCGGAATGGTGGCCGCACTCGACGCGGTAGAAAACGCAAACGCCATCACGCCCCGCATCTTAGAAAAGAAAATCCGCGGACTCAAGCCGGTGAAGAGTTTCAGGATCAGCGAGTAACTCACCGCCGCATGGATCACCAGCATCGCCAGCACCAACAAGACGTATTTCAAGACGCCCAGAAAGGTTGACCAGCCGGTGGTGGCCGCCAGCACGGTGATCAGCGCGAACACACCATAAGGCGCCATCAGCATCACAAAGCCGACCAAGCGCATCACCACAGTATTGAAATCGTTGAAGAAATGACCGATGCGTTTGCCCGACTCGCCGGCCAAAGCGATGGATAAGCCAATCAAAACGGCAAAGACAATGATCGGCAACATGTCCCCGTTGGCCATCGCTTCGACCGGATTTCTGGGGACCATGTCCACCAAGACCTGGAAGAATGAGGGCTGAGCGGCGATTTCTCGCTCGACCAATACCTCAGGACTCGCACCAATGCCGGGTTGAATGATGATGGCAGAGACCAGCGCCAGCGTCACAGCCACGCCCGTGGTAAACAAATAAAGGCTGACCGCTTTGCCCCCAACGCGCCCCAGCTTTTTGGGATCAGACAGGGCGCTGACACCCGTGATCAAAGAGACAAAGACCAAAGGCACCACCAGCATGCTCAAAAATCGAACGAAGACCTCCCCAATCATGCTCAAAAACCCGTCCAACACCATGGCTTTGAACCATTCGTTGTCAGCAAGGGTGAAATTTAAAGCGATTCCCACAAAAAGACCCAGAACCATGGAGCCTAAGATGCGGTTAGAGAGTTTTTGGTGGTCAAAGGAAAGGTCGGTCATATTGGTCTACCCTGATCAGGTTATTTGCACTAGTGTGCCCTGCATTGCTTTTGATCGCAAATGCGCAGGCAATGTGAGCTGAGATAGACAGAGTAGCGGATAGAGTGCATTTAAGTCTAGGATTTGGACTCAAAACACCGATACAATGGGGGTTTACTCCAAGCATAAGACCCTGACATGAACGACAGCCCCAAGACAGGTGATGCGCCAATGACCGAGGAATCTGCGGTTGGTACGCACTTTATTCATACGCGCATTAAAAAGGAGATGGCGGAGGGCAAATACCAACAGGTGGTGACCCGCTTTCCGCCCGAACCCAATGGCTTTTTGCACATTGGTCATGCCAAAGCCATTGTGGTGAATTTCTCCATGGCTGAAACCTTTGGCGGCCACACCAATCTGCGGTTCGATGACACCAACCCCGCCAAAGAAGAGCAGCGCTACATCGATGCCATCAAACAAGACCTGGCTTGGTTGGGCTATGAGTGGAAAAATGAATGTTTCGCATCCGACTACTTTGAAACACTCTACGGCTATGCGCTGCACTTGATCGACCAGGGGTTGGCCTATGTCGATAGCCAAGATGCTGACACCATTCGTGAAGGCAGGGGCACGTTAACAGAGCCTGGCATCAACAGCCCAGACCGCGATCGCCCAGTCGCTGAAAATAGAGACTTATTTGAGCGCATGCGCGCTGGCGAGTTTGGTGATGGTGCGTATGTACTTCGCGCCAAGATTGATA
>JAGYMV010000154.1 GCA_018400355.1 Wenzhouxiangella sp. | reverse complement strand
GGGAATGTGACCACACCCACGATGTTATTTACTGGGGAATCAGATTTTAGAACACCCATTTCTGAGACAGAACAGTACTATCAAGCGCTCAAATTACAGGGCGTTGAAACCGCCATGGTTCGCGTCCCAGGGGCTTCGCACGCCCTCCATAGGCGCCCAAGTAATTTGATGGCCAAGCCGGCCTACATCGTGCATTGGTTTGATCAATACCGTGCCGATCAAGAATAGGGTCTAAGTCAGTAATTGGCCGAGGGTCTCGTCTTTTTTAGCCCATAGGTCATTGAGCCAGTCTTGAAATTCCGCGCGGTAGACGGGGTCGGTGTGGTAATCACCGCCCCGAAACCGCTCGGGAATGGCGAGCGTTTGGATGTGGACGCGGATCGTGTCGATGCGGTTGGCGAATAAGTCCATCAATTCTCCACGACCGTTTGGATAGGCGATGGTCACATCAACCAAGGTGTCGAGTGTCTCGCCCATCGCGTTTAAAACAAAAGCCGTGCCCCCCGCTCGGGGTTTGAGCAGATGAGTGAAGTCTGAGCCTTGCGCCTCTTTTTTGCTCGCCCGAAACCGTGTGCCCTCGACAAAGTTGACGATCGAGACGGGAATCTTGGCGAATTTGTCACACGCCCGTTGCGTGGTCTCTAAATCTTTCCCAGCCAATTCGGGCCGCTTTGCAATTTGCTCGCGGCTGTAGCGCTTCATGAATGGGAAATCCAGCGCCCACCAAGCCAGTCCCAAGATTGGCACCCAAATCAACTGGCTTTTTAAGAAAAACCGCAACATGGGCAGTCGACGATTAAACACGCGCTGTAAGACGGGGATGTCCACCCAACTTTGGTGGTTGCTGATGACCAAAAAATGGCCATCGAGCTGCTGGTCGGGCAAACCCGTGACCTCAATCTTTGTGCGGGTCAAATGGGCCATCATCCAGCTATTCACCGAAATCCAGCTGGCCGCCAACCCCATCAACCCTCGATCACAGGCGCGGGTGATGGGCTTGATTCGGACCACAAACTTCACCAAAGCAATGAGCAACAAGGGGGCAATGTGCACCACAGAGTTGGTCGCCAGCAAAGCCGTGGCCCCAACTTGGCGCATAATGGTGAGAACTTTGTTGACCATGTCTCAATTGTCGCATGCCAAAATCTGCAGTAGATGAACGTTTGAGTGATTGGTTGGGCCCATGCCAGCGCTGACTTTTATCATCAATCCAGTCTCTGGGCACCCGTGGTCTCTGCAAAAGCGCCGCATTCTTAGGGCATTGCGCGCCTGTCCGCCAGAGCATGCCGACATCCTGATCACCGAAAACGCCACCCAAGCCAGACTCTGGGCTGAGCAACGAGCCGATGATCCAAACCATGTGGTGGTTGCTGTGGGCGGTGATGGGACCGTGCATGAGGTGGCCAGCGCTTTGGTCGGGGCCAAGGCCTCTTTGGGTGTTTTGCCCGTCGGCTCGGGCAACGACTTTGCATCCATGCTGACCCATCCCTTTGATCGCAGTGAACGCTCGCCACAGGCCTTCATCACTTATTTCCAAAAGGCCCCCAGGGCTTGCGTGGATGTCGGTCAGATCATCATTAAAGAGGCCAGCGGCATGGACCACCAGCATGTGTTTGTAAATTCCATGGGCTTGGGCATTGAAGGGGCCGTCGCAGGCACCGTCCAGCAATTGCGTTCAATCAAAGGCGTGATGCGTTACTTACTGGCCGCACTTTGGCAGGTGTTTCGTTATCGACCGATCGAGATGAAGCTCTTAGAGGGTGAGACGCGGCCTAGGCTGCTGGTGTCCATTGGCAATGGCCGCCGTGCGGGGGGTGGGTTTTTGCTGCAACCCAATGCAGACATTCAAGATGGCCAGTTGGATGCATGTTGGGCCGATGATTTGTCTCTATGGCAACAAATTAAGATTTTGCCCACCGTCTTTTGGGGCGGGCACACCCAATTTGCGGGCATTCACCAGGCACAATTTGAACAGATGACCGTGCACGCGATGCCCGGGACGGCCGTTCATGTCGATGGCGAGTGGATCTCTTCCCATGCCACCGAGATCAACATCCAAATCCTCCCCAGAGCACTTAAAGTGGTGGGCATGAGGGACGTATAGATATTGATCGAGACCTAAGCGCCAACCGACCAAGCCACTTGCCCACCCGCTCTCAGTGGCACGCCAATTTGGCCACCAAAGTCGAGGCTGTCGGGCACATCGACGGCTTGACGAACCAAGCGGATGGTTTGCGTGTTGCGTGGCAATTGATAAAAATCTGCCCCGTAGAAAGAGGCAAAGCCTTCGAGTCGATCCAGTGCGTTCGCTTGGTCAAAGACTTCGGCGTAGAAACCCAAGGCATCTCGGGCTGTATAAATCCCCGCACAACCACATTCGGCTTCTTTTGCACCTTTTGGGTGGGGTGCGCTGTCGGTGCCTAAGAAAAACTTAGGCTCACCGCTGGTCGCGGCCTGCACCAAGGCTTGGCGGTGCTGTTCTCTTTTAATCAAAGGCAGGCAGTAGTGGTGTGGCCTAAGCCCGCCTTCAAACATGGCGTTGCGGTTCAATAATAGGTGGTGCGCGGTGATGGTGGCCGCCAAGTTCGGTGGGCT
>JAGYMV010000153.1 GCA_018400355.1 Wenzhouxiangella sp. | reverse complement strand
ACTCCTCGATGGCCCAACGATAGGCATCTAAAGCCTCACTGTACCAATGGCCCTCACCCAAATGGGCCAGATAACGGTCCCAAAAAGGGGCGACTTGCTGCTGGCGATCCCAGTCTTTTTTCGGGTCCAGCTCTAGGCTTTGTAGTCTAAAATCAATCGCTTTCAAATAACGCTCATAATCTTTTAAGCGATCGGGCTCAATGTCTGCGATGAATCCGGGGTAAATCAGGTCTTGTATCTGGCTTAAGACATCCTCTATGTTTTTGGGGGCGGCAAAATGGAGGTCTTTGGCTTGAGTCAAACAGCGGTGCCATTGAACGATCACACGATCTAGGCGCTCTTCAATGGCTTGGTAGCGTTCAATCAGCTGTTGCCGTAAGACCGAAACACAACGCTCAACAGCCTCTTTGCTGCGGATCTCCCACCCGCCTTGTTCTCGAATAATCACCCGGATCAATTGATCAATCAGGGCCTGAACCAGCGCGTCGACCGACTCTTGCGTGGTCCAGGCCACTTGGGCTGAACGCGAGAGTCCCAAATTTTTACGCAAATACTTGATCTTGTCTGAAACCGCCTCGCGACACAGGGTCAACAGCCCCTCTTCATGCCACTGGCTTGCATCTTCAGGGGCATCAAACAACCGGATGCCCACCCGATGCCCCTGTGCCACCCAACAAGGCCATGCTTGGTGTCCACCAGCGGTGGTGATTTGTGCCGGTAAGTCCTCCAAATCTCGCAAACTTAGACCATCACGTTGCCATTGACTGGCTTGCCTGGCCATAAACTCATCGCGTGCCTGTCGGGAATAGCGCGCTTTGAGCGCGACCACATCTCGACCTTGGCCAAGCACCTCATGGCCCTCACCCAAAATGCGCACCCGCATGAATAGGTGGGCAGGCAACTTCTCGAGATTGAAATCGTCTGCCTCAATCTCCAGCCCACTCATGCGCGACAGCACCAACGCCAAGCGCTCCAACAAAGAGCCTGCTGGCTCTTTTTCATTGCCAAGCGCTTCTAAGGCAGCCCTGGCGTACTCTTTAATCGGCACCAGCAGCCGACGCTTGGATTTTCTCAGACTCGAAATCAGCGCGACGATTTTGTCTTCAATCATCCCAGGCACCAACCACTCCAGGCGAGCAGGGTCGAGCTGATTGACCAAATGCAGTGGGCAATCCAGCGTGACACCATCGTCTTCACTGCCCGGATCAAAGTGATAACTCAGCCGATAGATTTCATCCCCCAATTGCCAGTGGTCAGGGAAAGCCACCTCACTGGCCAGCCCGCTCTCATCGCGTAAAAGAGCGGCCTGGTCAAGCAACAAACTCTGTTTGTGCGTCTCATCGAGACCCTCATGCCAACGCACAAAGGCCTTGGTGGTGTAGATCTCTTGCGGCAAAATCCCATCAAAAAATCGTGCCACAGATTCATCAGAGGCCAACAGATCGCGCCGTCTTTGCTTATGCTCGTGCTGCGCAAGCAGAGTCTTGAGGTCCTCATTTTGTTTCAAGAAATCGGCTGAGAAATTGATCTCACCCAAAGCCAGGGCGTGATGAATAAAGATATCGCGGGCTGTCTTGGGGTCATGTGGCCCATAATGAACACGGCGCTTGGGCACAATCACCAAACCATGCAGGGAAAGCTGCTCAAATCCCAGCACACGACCCGTCCGGCGACTCCAATAGGGGTCAAATACACGCCGCTTGATCAGGTGTGTGGCTTGCTCTTCTAGCCACTCAGGGTTGAGACTGGCCACCATTCGGGCATAGGTCTGCCCAGTGTCCACGCGCTCAGCCGACATCACCCAATTGGGTTGGGACTTGGCCAAAACAGAACCAGGAAAAATGCGGAAGCGGTGGCCTCGAACCCCCTCATAGATCCCCTGCTCATCCAAACGCCCGACCATCGCCAACAACCCCGAGAGCAAAGACTGGTGGACTTGGGTTGCATCCACCTCCCCCGAATGTGTTTGATCGGTTTTGCTGGCGGTGGTCCAACGCTCTTGTTTGGCAATGTCTTTGAGCTGTTGATAGAGCTGTGACCACTCATGCAATCGATTGGGCGCCAAAAATGCAGCCCGTGCTTTTTTGTTCGCTTGGTTGGTGGTGTGTTCCTTTCTAACACCTTGCCACCAAGACCAGAGCTTTAGCTGGGTCAAAAAATCAGAACCCGGCACCACAAAGGCTGCGTGTGCTTGATCTGCGGCTTGTTGTTGATCCATGGGGCGATCGCGCACATCACCTATGCTCAAAGCCGCAACCAAAACCAACAGCTCATTGACCACCTTTCGCCGCTCGGCCTCGATCAACATGCGACCAAAACGGGCATCCATTGGCAAGCGAGCCAAGGTCTGCCCAATTTTTGTGAGGCGGCGGTTCTCATCGACGGCTTGGAGTTCGAAGAGTGTTTGCCACGCCTCGCCGAGCAATCTCGCGGGTGGTTGATCCAGGAATGGGAAAGACTCCGGCTCACCGAGTTGCAGTGAGCGCATCTGCAAAATCACGCCCACGAGGCTCGCGCGTTGAATCTCTGGTTCGGTGTAGGCTTTTCGGGTCAAAAAATCGGTTTCGTCAAACAGACGAATGCAAACACCAGGACCCACG
>JAGYMV010000152.1 GCA_018400355.1 Wenzhouxiangella sp. | reverse complement strand
CTGTCGTGCGCCAGTCAGCGCCCGATGGGGCCTTTACAACGGACCAGTCATGCTAAAAACCCTGATCACCAAAGTCGTCGGCAGCCGCAACGAGCGCTTGATTAAGCAGCTTGAGAAGCAAGTGGAGGCCATCAACGCCCTAGAACCCGATTTTCAGGCCTTGAGCGATGAGGATTTAAAACAAACCACCACCCGCTTGCGGGAGCGTCACCAACAAGGCGAGAGCTTGGACCAGCTTTTGCCCGAAGCTTTTGCCGCCACCCGCGAAGCCGCCGTTCGAGCCTTGGGCTTGCGCCATTATGATGTGCAGTTGATTGGTGGCATGGTGCTCCACCAAGGCAAGATCGCCGAAATGAAAACCGGGGAAGGCAAAACCTTGATGTCCACGTTGGCGGTGTATCTAAACACCATCGCCGATGCCGGCGTGCACGTGGTGACGGTCAATGACTACCTGGCTCGTCGTGATGCGGCGTGGATGACGCCGGTCTATGAGGCCCTGGGGTTGAGTGTGGGTGTGGCCGTGCCTGGCATGGGCCCGGAAGAGAAACGGGCCGCTTATGCGGCCGATGTCACCTATGCCACCAACAACGAATTGGGCTTTGACTATCTTAGAGACAACATGGCGTTTTCTGTGGAGCAGCGCGCGCAACGGGGTCAGGCCTTCGCCATTGTTGATGAGGTCGACTCGATCTTGATCGATGAGGCCAGAACACCTTTGATCATTTCAGGGCCTGCCGATGAAGGCCCTGAGTTGTATGTGAAGATCAACCGCATCGTGCCCAATCTCGAGCCACAACAAGAAGAAGATGGCCCGGGTGATTTCAGCATGGATGAGAAAACCCGTCAGGTGTATTTGACCGAAGACGGGATGGCCAAAGTCGAAGACCTACTCAACCAAGCCGGTCTTTTGGACGCCGATGACAGTTTGTACAATGCCAATAACTTAGGATTAATGCACACGTTGAATGCTGCATTAAGAGCGCATCATCTGTTCCAAAAAGACGTCGACTACATTGTCAAAGATGGTGAAGTGGTCATTGTCGATGAATTCACCGGCCGAACCTTGGCCGGTCGGCGTTGGTCAGAAGGCCTGCACCAAGCCATCGAGGCCAAAGAGGGCGTGCCGATTCAGCGGGAAAACCAAACCCTGGCATCGATCACCTTCCAAAACTATTTCCGTTTGTACGACAAACTCGCCGGCATGACCGGCACAGCCGACACCGAAGCCTATGAGTTCCAAACGATTTATGGCTTGGAAGTGGTGGTGATTCCAACGCACCGTCCGATGGTGCGAGAAGACAGAGCCGATTTGGTATTTTTAGATCAAACACAGAAGTTTGAGGCCATTGTCAAAGACATTGAAGACTGCGTGGCCAGACAACAACCCGTCCTGGTGGGCACCACCTCCATCGAGACCTCAGAGCAGCTCTCTGCGGTGTTGGGTAAGAAACAGATCGCACACGAGGTGTTAAACGCCAAGCAGCACGAGCGAGAAGCCGCGATTGTGGCACAAGCCGGCCAACCCGCAGCGGTCACCATCGCCACCAACATGGCGGGCCGAGGCACCGACATTGTCTTGGGCGGCAATCTCGACGCTGAGCGGGCCGAGCTGGGGGACCACCCAGACCCTGAGAAGTTGGCCGCGCTCAAAGCCGATTGGGAAAAGCGTCACGAGACCGTGTTGCAAGCCGGTGGTCTGCACATCATTGGCACCGAGCGCCACGAGTCTCGGCGCATCGACAACCAGTTGCGTGGCCGGTCAGGCCGTCAGGGCGACCCAGGCTCGAGCCGTTTTTATCTCTCGCTGGATGACAGCTTGATGCGCATTTTTGCATCCGATCGTTTGGGTTCGATGATGCAAAAATTGGGGCTACAAGACGGTGAGTCAATCGAACACCCCTGGGTGAACAAAGCGATTGAAAATGCGCAGCGCAAAGTCGAAGCGCACAACTTTGATCTCAGAAAGCACCTGTTGGATTTTGATGACGTGGCCAATGACCAAAGGCGCGTCATTTATACCCAACGAAACGAGTTGATGGAGGCCGATGATGTCGGTGAGACCATCGCCTCAATTCGAGAAGAGGTGTTTGAGCAACTCATCAACCAGCACATCCCGCCTGAGTCTGTGGAAGACATGTGGGACCCAGAAGGTCTAGAAAAAGTGCTAGAGGGCGATTTTGGTTTGGACATGCCCATCCGCCAATGGCTCGATGAAGACGATGATCTCGATGAGACAGGCCTTCGCCAGCGGATCTTTGAGCGCATTGACGCGCACGTCAAAGCCAAAGAAGAAATGACCGGTGAATCGGTGATGCGCCAATTTGAAAAAGCGCTGATGCTGAGTATCTTAGACCAGCATTGGAAAGAACACTTGGCGGCCATGGATTATCTCCGCCGGAGCATCAATTTGCGCTCGTTTGCTCAGAAAAAGCCCCAGCAAGAGTACAAGCGCGAGGGCTTTGAGATGTTCACTGAGATGCTTTCGAGCATGCGCTATGACGTGATCAAAGCGCTGTCGCGGGTGACGGTGAGAGACCAAGACGATGTCGATGCTGTCAGCCCGAAAGCCAAGCCCGCTCAGGCGATGGAGTTTAAGCACGC